>JANYFF010000538.1 GCA_025362825.1 Polaromonas sp.
CGCGGTGCAGGTCAGGGCCCGTGCGTTTGCTACCCCATTGAAACGGATGGTCGTACACAAACTCGCCCGCCACCGAGTAATGCCCATAACGCAGCGTCTCGGCTACCAGCGGGCGAATCATTTGTGAGTGGCAGTTGTAGCAACCTTCGCGCACGTAGATATCACGGCCCGCAATTTTCAGGGGTGAGTCGGGAACGATGCCCTTGATGGGCTGCGTGGTGGACTTCTGGAAAAACAGCGGGACAATCTCGACCATTCCGCCGACGGCGAGAACCACCAGGATCAGCACAATCATCAACGTGTTGTTGGTTTCAACTTTTTCGTGTGAGAAAGACATGGGGTTTCTTTCAGGCGTGAACCAAAGCAGCGGGAATGGTCGTTTCAAGGGGCTTTCCAGCCATGGCCGTCATGGCAACATTCCAGGCCATCAACACCATTCCGCCAAGATACAAAATCCCGCCAAAAAAGCGTACGACATAGAAGGGAAACGTCGCCTTGACGCCCTCAACAAAGGTATAAGTCAGTGACCCATCCGGGTTGATGGCGCGCCACATCAGGCCCTGCATCACACCGGCAATCCACATCGCTGCGATGTACAGCACGATGCCTATGGTGGCGATCCAGAAATGGACTTCAATCGCCTTGATGCTGTGCATTTTGGTTTGGCCAAACATGCGCGGCGCCAGGTAATACAGCGCACCCATCGAGATAAAGCCCACCCAGCCCAGCGTGCCGCCATGTACGTGTGCAATATTCCAGTCGGTGTAGTGTGACAAGGCATTGACAGTCTTGATGGACAGCATGGGCCCCTCGAAGGTGGCGATACCGTAAAAAGACAGCGCCACAATCATGAAACGCAAAATCGGGTCCTCCCGCAGCTTGTGCCAGGCGCCAGACAAGGTCATCACACCGTTGATCATGCCGCCCCAGCTGGGCGCCAGCAGAATCAGCGAGAACACCATGCCGATGGATTGCGTCCAGTCGGGCAACGCGGTGTAGTGCAGATGGTGCGGGCCGGCCCACATATAGGTAAAGATCAGCGCCCAGAAGTGCACGATAGACAGGCGGTATGAATACACCGGCCGTTCAGCCTGCTTGGGAATGAAGTAATAAACAATTCCCAGAAAGCCCGCTGTCAGCAAAAAGCCCACCGCGTTGTGCCCGTACCACCACTGCACCATGGCGTCCTGCACACCGGCGTAGGCCGAGTAAGACTTCATCCACCCCGCAGGCACCACAGCAGCATTGACAATATGCAGCATGGCCACGGCAATGATGAACGCACCATAAAACCAGTTGGCAACATAAATGTGCCTGACCTTGCGAATACCTATGGTGCCAAAAAATACAATCGCGTAAGCCACCCAGGTCAGGGCTATCAGTATGGCAATCGGCCACTCCAGTTCAGCGTACTCCTTGCCTCGGGTAAAGCCCATGGGCAGAGAAATGGCAGCAGCCACAATCACCAGTTGCCAGCCCCAGAAATGAAATGCGGCCAGCTTGTCGGAAATGATCCGCACTTGGCAGGTGCGCTGCACCACGTAGTAGCTGGTCGCAAACAGCGCGCAGCCCCCAAAGGCGAAGATGGCCGCATTGGTGTGCAGTGGGCGAAGGCGCCCAAACGAAAGCCAGGGAATGCCAAAGTTAAGTTCAGGCCACGCCATCTGTGCAGCGATAAACACACCCACCAGCATGCTCACCACGCCCCATACCACCGCCATCACGGTGAACTGGCGCACTATCTTGTCGTTGTAGGTAGTGGCCTGCGATGCCGCCCAGCGCATGGCCGGTAGCCGCACCTGCGGAGTCGAAAGTACTGCACTCATTTGGAAGCCCTCTTGCTTGGTAGTCGCTGTCTTATCGCTATGTTGTCAAAGCTGATGCTCTAGTGTGCTGATGACACGACAAGCCTGTATTGATGTGGATCAAGCTTGTGTGTCGTGCGGCGATTTCAGACTGGCGTTTTGTGCGTCATCCTGAAATATGCGTCGCCCCTCTTGCTCCATGTCTTCAAACTGCCCCGACCAGACAGCCCATGCCAGCACACCCATTACCCCCAGTGCAAGCAAAACAGACAGGGGCACCAGAAGAAACAGGATGTCCATCAAACATCGCCCTTGAGCTGTGCCAAGCGAGCCGCATTGGCAATGACCAGCAACGAACTCAGCGCCATCCCTAGCCCGGCAAGCCATGCGGGCAGCCAGCCCGCCAGCGCCAGCGGTACACAGGTGGCGTTGTAAATAGCAGCCCACCACAGGTTTTGCCGAACGATGCGCATGGTGCGACGGGAGTGGGCCAGCATGGCCGGCAGCATCAACAACTGTGCGCCCGGCATCACAAAGTCAGCCTGCGCCTGTGCCAGGGGCACCGCCAGACCCACTGCCACAGACACATCTGCCGCAGCCAGCACCGGGCCATCATTGAGGCCGTCGCCCACCATCAGCACCTTGCGACCCCGCTGCTGCAGCGCCTGCATCAACTGCAGCTTGGTTTGCGGCGTGCAGTCACCATGCGTCCTCTTCGCATCAATACCTAGCCTGCTGGCAACATGCCGCGCCGTCGCATTCCTGTCACCTGACAGCATGTGCAGCTCAAAGCCTCCGTTCTGCAAGCTCGCCACCGCTTCGGCGGCCTCGCTGCGTACCGTTTCGTCAAAGTCAAACCGGGCTACCCAGCCCTTGTCGTCGGCAAGCCAGACCTGCACTACATCAAAGGGCAAGGCTTCAACATGGCAGAAACTGGCCGATCCCAGACGCAGCTTTCCAGATAGGCCCGCCATCGCAACGCCAGCCAGTTGACCCTCAAGGCCCTGCCCTGCAATCTCTTTAACCTTGCTTATTTCAAACCCGCTCGGTAATGCACAAACGCTTGATTCGCTGGCCGCGGCCACCAGCGCGCGCGACACCGGATGCAGCGAATGCACCGCCAGACTTGAAGCCAATTGCAAAGCCTGTACACGCGTGATGCCCTCACGGGTTTGCACATCGCGCACGCCCATGGACGCCTCTGTCAGCGTACCGGTCTTGTCAAAAATAATGGTATCAATGTCAGCCAGCGATTCAATCGCCTGCAGGTGCCGCACCAGCACGCCATGACGCGCCAGCAACCCGGCGGAAGTCAGCATGGCGGTGGGCGTTGCCAGTGACAGTGCGCAGGGGCAGGTCACTACCAGCACCGCAACTGCAGCCATCAGCGCACGTGATGGGTCGGTACTCCACCAGAAAGCTGCAGTTATTGCGGCCGCGATCAGTACAAACATTAAAAAGGGCTTGGCGACTTTATCGGCAAGCACTGCAAGCCGCGGCTTTTCAACGGCAGCGCGCTGCATCAAGGCCACAATTTGCGCATAACGTGTATCCACACCCAGTTGATCTACGCGCACCTGCACCGCGTTTGCAAGGTTGTAGCTTCCAGCCATCACCGATGCCCCGGCGGCACGCGGCACGGGACGGGACTCACCTGTTAAGAGCGCTTCGTCAGCCAGCGTATCGCCGACCACAATGGTGCCATCCGCAGCAAAGGCCTCACCGGGCATCACGCGCATCACG
>JANYFF010000544.1 GCA_025362825.1 Polaromonas sp.
GGATTCAGAGACTTCGGGTTTGCCCCCCTGACGACGAACGCCAGGCTGCGATACTCCTACCTGTAACCGGATTTCCAGACATGCTACCTGACATCGACTCCCTGGCTTTGTTTGTTCGCGCCGCCGAACTGCGCAGCCTGACCAAGGCAGCCGAGGCCTCACACATTGGCTTGGCCGCTGCAAGCCGTCGCATGGCGCTGTTAGAGCACCGCTTCAAGACCACGCTGCTCGAGCGTTCGTCCCGGGGTGTTGAAGTCACACCGGCAGGTGCCTCGCTGCTGCCTCATGCCAAGGCCCTGCTGGTCGAGATGAACCAGATGCAGGCGGAGATGCGTGACCACGCCGACGGTCGCAAGGGTGCGCTTCGCATTCTTGCCAACACGTCAGTGATGACAGAGTCTCTGCCCGATGACCTGGCCGCATTTGGACGGGCCAGCCCGGATGTGCGGCTGGTAGTCGAGGAGCGCTGGAGCCGTGAAATCGTGCCGGCGCTTCTGGCGGCTGAAGCCGATATAGGTATCGTCGTCGAGGGCATCAGCACTGAGGGCCTTGACACTTTTGTTTATTCCACCGACCGCGTGGCAGTGGTGATGAAACCAGACCATCCGCTGGCAGCAGTGCCGCAAATGAAATTTACCGATGTGCTGGACGATGAATTAATCGCACTAGAGGGTGGCTCGTCGATGATGCGTCTATTAGCTGAACAGGCTGTAATTGCCGAGCGCACGATGCAGCTGCGCGTCCAGGTGCGCAGCTTTGAGGCTGTTTGCAGGATGGTCGATGCGGACCTGGGCCTGGGCCTACTCCCCTATCAGGCCGCCAATGTTTTGGGCAAGGGCCTGGGTCTGGTGGTGCGCCCGCTCACTGAAGAGTGGGCCGAGCGTCGCATGCTGTTGTGTGTGAAGAAAGAGCGATCTGGCAATACCTCGCTGGCCAAATTGCTCGACTTCCTGAGCGCACGTGACCGCAGGGCCGTCTAGCCACGCCGTTGTACCCGCCGGATTCAATAGCGATGGCTGTGCATACAGTCACGTCGGTAGTCCACCATCACGCTTTCTGCAGCTACCAAATGCAAGCCACAGCCATCTCCGCGATGACATGTCGCTCCAACTTCGCGCCGTCAGGCAGCTGGTTCGAAATTCAACAAGCCGGCATTGCCGAAATCCCCATGGACACCGTACGGGTCAGGCCGAAAAATACTTCTCATTGAATGCGCTCCTGTTTTCGCGTTCTGCGTACCTCTTTTACGAAGTTGACGATGCACTGTAATAACCCTAAGCTTTATCCTAGTGCCACTGGCCAGCAGGCCGGACAGCCTCGCTACGGCCACCTGATTGGCAACCGCTGGGTCGACAGCGCGGGTGCGCCCCTGCCGGTGCTTGCACCCGCCACGGGAGAGAGCTTCGCCTGGCTTGCCAGTGGAGGCAGCGCTGAAATTGATGCGGCTGTGGGCGCAGCGCGCGCAGCGCTAGACGGTGAGTGGGGGCTTGTCACCGCCACTGAGCGCGGCCGCCTGATGCAAAAGTTCGCCTTACTAGTTCTGGCCAGCGAAGAGCGGCTGGCCTGGGTCGAGGCCCATGACACTGGCAAGCCGATTTCACAGGCACGCGCCGATATCCGCGCCGTGGCCCGCTACTTCGAGTTCTACGGCGGCGCGGCAGACAAGATTCATGGCGAGGTGATTCCCTACCTCAACGGCTACAACGTCAGCGTGGTGCGCGAGCCGCTGGGCGTCACTGCGCACATCACGCCGTGGAACTATCCCGCGCAGATGTTCGGCCGCACCGTCGCGCCAGCCTTGGCGATGGGCAATGCCGCTGTCCTCAAACCGGCCGAGGAAGCGTGTTTGATCTGCATGGAGCTTGGCGCACTAGCAGTAGAGGCTGGGTTTCCAGCCGGTGCCCTGAACATCGTCACAGGCCTTGGCGAACAGGCCGGCGCCGCGCTGACGCGGCACCCCGGCATCAACTTCGTGTCGTTCACCGGTTCCCCCGAAGTGGGGCGCCTGGTGCAGGAATCCGCAGCCATCCATCACGTGCCCGTGGTACTGGAGTTGGGCGGCAAGTCGCCTCAAGTGGTATTTGCCGACGCGGACCTGGAGGCTGCGGCCTCAATGGTATGCAAGGCCATTACGCAGAATGCCGGCCAGACCTGCTCGGCTGGCAGCCGCGTACTGGTGGAACGCAGCGTTTTCGACACTTTCATGACGTTGCTGGCTGCGCGCTTTGCAGCGGTTCGTATCGGTACGCCCGACGAGGACGTCGATCTTGGACCCCTGATCAATCGGACGCAGCAGGAAAAGGTACTAACCTTCATCAAGAACGCCGGGCACGATGGTCTGCCGCTGGTGGCGCAATCGGCCGTTCCGGCTGCCCTGAAAAACGGCTTCTTCGTGCCGCCTTCGGTCTTCGGGCCGGTGCCAGCTAACAACGCGCTGGTGTGTCAGGAGGTCTTCGGCCCGGTGCTGGCGGTGCAGGTGTTCGACGACGAGGATGAAGCCGTAACGCTGGCCAACGGTACCGAGTTTGGGCTGGTGGCGGGGGTCTGGACACGTGATGGTGCGCGGCAGCAGCGCATGGCGCGGCGCATTGTCTCGGGTCAGGTCTTCATCAACTGCTACGGCGCCGGCGGTGGCGTAGAGCTGCCCTTCGGTGGTACCAAGCGCAGCGGTCATGGCCGTGAAAAAGGCCTGATGGCGCTTGACGAAGTCAGCACGACCAAAACGGTGGTGAATTGCTATCTGTAACGCCGTAATTCCCTTCATTGAACCCGACCCAACCCAACCGAACATGAGCACCAAACCTCTTGAAGGCCTGATCGTTATCGCGCTGGAGCAGGCGGTGGCAGCTCC
>JANYFF010000581.1 GCA_025362825.1 Polaromonas sp.
GGCCGCAGTATCGAGTTGCGTGTTCTGGCTCCACAGCCCGAAACCGCAGTGGTCACGTTCGAAGTTGAGCAGGTTGAAGGCGCTCAGCTCTTCACTGCCCGCCGTGTAGTTGGATGCCACCAGGGCCGGAACCACCACGACCACCGGCGTCGGCAGCGTCGCTCTGTCCACCACGGTCGCTGCGCCATTGGTGTCGGTGCCGCCACCCCCACCGCCGCAGGCAGGTAGCAGGGCCAGCGCGCCAGCGGACAGCAGCATTGACAGGCAGGTAGATATCTTTTGCGTATTCAGCATTTTCGTGTTCATAGTGTGTGCGGTATGTCTTGGTGTTTCGGAACTGGTTTTGGTTCCTGGCTGGCCGCTGCTTTCGCCGGGGCCTGCAGGTAGGGCTGTAGCGCCGCCAGCGTTCGCACGGTCGCGCCCTGGTTACGAGCTGCAAACGCCAGGCCGTTTGCAGCGGCTTTGGCCTGTGCCTCGGGGTCGGCGGCCATTTGAAGCGCCACCTGTACCGCCTGCGGCATGCCGGCCACGCGTCTGGCTGCGCCCGCGGCTTCGGCCAGCTCTGCCGCCTCTGCAAAATTAAAAGTATGCGGACCCATCACCACCTGACAGCCACAGGCCGCAGCCTCAATCAGGTTCTGGCCGCCCAGCGGCGCAAAGCTGCCGCCCAGCAGGGCAACGTCGCTGAGCGCGTAATACAGCGCCATCTCGCCGAGCGAATCACCCAGCCAGACATCGGCAGCCACAGCTTCTTCGCTGGCGACCGGGCCGGCCTGCCAGCCCGATCGGCGCGATACCTTCAGGCCATGCTGCACGGCTAGCGCCTCTACTTCGTCAAAGCGCTGGGGATGGCGCGGCACCACCAGAAACTTTGGCGTCGGTGATTGTTTGTTTACTACATTATTCATAGCATCGTGCGCCCGTATCTCCTGGGCCCGGGCACTTATTTGCCTGAAAAAATCGTTTTCTTCGCCTTCGCGTGAACTGGCAAACATCACGACCGGCTGGCCCAACGCCGCGCGCCAGGATTTGCCGGTAGCCTGCTGGACTTCACTCGGCGCCGCGTCAAACTTGAGATTGCCAAAAATCCCGGCCACCTCGACGCCCAGTTGCCGGTAGCGCCTGGCGTCGTCATCGGTCTGGGCATAGACCTTTGACAGCGCACCATAGGCCGGATACGACAGCGGTGACATGCGCAGCGCCTGCTGCAGCGACTTGTCAGACAGTCGGCCATTAACCAGCACCAGCGGTACCCTGCCCGCCTCGGCGCCCAGCACCAGGTTGGGCCAGACCTCGGTCTCCATCAGCAGGCCCAGCCGCGGCTTGAAGTGGCTGAAAAACCGCGCCACCACGGCTTTGCTGTCCCACGGTTGCCAGACCTGCACGTCGCCTGGCTCCAGCAGCTTTGCGCCTTCTGTTCGCCCGGTGGCCGTGCCATGCGTCAGCAAAATGCGCAGCCCCGGCTGGGCTGCACGCAGGGCCTTGAGCAGGATGGCGGCGGTGCGCGTCTCGCCCAGCGACACGGCATGCACCCAGACCAGCGAGGATGCCGCCTCGGGCGGCTGCGTGTAATGGCCAAAGCGCTCTGAAACCAGCTCGCTGTAGCCGGATTCTTCACGCGCCCGGCGTGCCAGCTTGCGGCGCAGCAGGGGTTGCGCCAGCCACATCAGCAACGCATAAAGACGCAGAGCCATGACACTCACAGGGCAAGCTCCGGGCCCTGTACGGTCTGCCATGCATGCCATACAGACTGCACCGTGGGTGCAGGTTGCGCAAACACACTGGTTTGCCGGCCCTGCACTGTGCTGTCCAAGGCCTCGCCGGGGCCGGTGCGCCAGGCAGTGTCAAAGTTATAAATTTGCACATGCGGCAAGTCCAGCGCCACCGCGATGTGGCTGACACCGCTGTCCACCCCCACCACGCCTGCGCACTGCGCAAGCGCATCGCACAAAGTATCAAGTGGCAGCAGCGGCCACAGCACCACGGCGGCGGGTGACAGCGCAGCTGCAATGGCCCGGCTGGTCGCCAGCTCTTTGGCATCGCCATGCACCAGCGCCACCGTGTAGCCGGCCGCGATGAGCTGCTGACCCAGCGCTGCCCAGTGCGCGATGGGCCAGGATTTGTCGGCGCGCGAAGTGCCATGAACAAAAACAACGGTAGCCGGCTGAATATCAAATGCTATATTTTCAATAGCATCAGGTGACTGAAATACTGGGGCTAGGACCACTTTTGACCTAAAATTCAGCCCGAAAACAGGTTTGGAGGCCGGTGTGTAGCCCAGCGCCTGCGCCGCCAGCATACGGCCGCGCTGGATGGCGTGGGTGTGCGGCTGCATGGCAATGGCTACATCGGCCACCCAGCGCGTCGGCGCCTCAAACCCCGAGCCCTCGGTCTGGTTGGCCATCGCATAGCGTTTACCGCCTGGCGCCAGCCGGGCCAGGCGCGCCACCAGTGCAGATTTGGTCAGGCCATGCAGGTCAATCACCGCGTCATAGGCCTTGGCCTGCAGCTCGGCCTTAAAGGCCCGCCATTCGCTGCGTGTGGCCGCAGAAAAAAGCGACTTGCGCCAGCGCCTGATCTGACACGGTATGACGCGGTGCAGGCCCATGCTGCGGGTCAGCAGCGGCGCAAAGGCTTTTTCAACCACCCAGTCAATCTGCGCACCCGGCAAGGCGGCGCGGATGTCCTGCACCACCGGCAGGGTGTGCACCACATCGCCGAGCGATGACAGCTTCACAAGAAGAATCTTCACAAGTCAGCCGAAAATAACCGAAGCGAAAAAAGTGGGCGCACCATTTAATGAGACGGAGCCGCAAAGCTGGCGTCGGGTTTGACACTGCGCAACAAGGCCAGCATGTCTTTTTCAATCCGCTCCAGCGCGGCCTGGGTGTGGCCTTCAAAGCGCAGCACCAGCACTGGCGTGGTGTTGGAGGCGCGTATCAAACCAAAACCATCCGGCCAGTCGACGCGCACGCCATCAATAGTCGAAAATGTGGCCCCCACGCTTCTCGCTTCGCGTAGTACGCTGCCCCCCGAGGGGGCTGTGTTTGCTTGGGGCGGCCCGGCGCTGCGCACGGCCGCGTTTGCCATGTCCACAAGTTGTTGCACCACGGTATGCGGCTCGCCTTCTTTGCACGGCACATTCAGTTCCGGCGTGCTGAAGCTGGTTGGCAGGCCATTGAGCAGCGCATTGGCATCGGGTACGCGGCTGCAGATTTCGAGCAGGCGGGCGCCGGCGTAGGTGCCGTCGTCAAAACCGTACCAGCGCTCTTTGAAAAAGATATGCCCGCTCATCTCGCCACCCAGCGGGGAGTCGATCTCCCTCATCTTTGCCTTGATGAGCGAGTGGCCGGTTTTGTACATCAACGGCACGCCGCCTGCAGCCTCGATGGCAGGCGCCAGGCGCTGCGAGCATTTCACGTCAAACACAATAGTGCCGCCCGGCACGCGCGACAGCACGTCGCGGGCAAACAGCATCATCTGCCGATCGGGGTAAATGTTCTGACCGTCTTTCGTCACGATGCCGAGGCGGTCGCCGTCGCCGTCAAATGCCAACCCCAGCTCGGCGTCGCCGGCCTTCAGCGCAGCCATCAGGTCACGCAGGTTTTCAGGCTTGCTCGGGTCGGGGTGGTGATTGGGGAAGTTGCCGTCAACCTCGCTGAACAGCTCGGTCACCTCACAGCCCAACGCCCTAAAGATCGCAGGGGCCGACGCACCGGCAATGCCGTTGCCCGAATCAATGACGATTTTCATGGGCCGCTCCAGCCTGATGCCGGAGGCGATGCGTGCCAGGTAGTCGGCGCCAATATTGACCTGGCTGACTGTGCCGGTGCCGGCTGCGGCTGGTGAACCTGATTCGATGACGCTGCGCAGGGCCTGGATCTCGTCGCCGTAAATTGCCCGGCCGGCCAGCACCATCTTGAAGCCGTTGTAGTCGCGCGGGTTGTGGCTGCCGGTAACCTGAATGCCAGAGCTTGCCAGTGTGCTGGCCGCAAAATAAAGCATGGGCGTGGTGACCATGCCGACATCCACCACGTTGATGCTGCTGTGCGTCAGGCCGCGAATCAGCGCGGCGCTCAACGCTGGCCCGCTGAGCCTGCCGTCACGGCCCACAGCCACGACTTTTTCGCCTTCTGCCAGCGCCCTGGCGCCAAACGCCCTGCCAAGTGCCTCGGCGATCTCCTCGTTGATGGTGGATGGCACCACACCGCGAATGTCGTAGGCCTTGAAAATCGACGCGTTAACCTGCATGGGCAGTTCTCCCGAGAGCTGAATGAATCGCTGGACGCCTAATTGTAGGCGCCGCCCTGTGAATACCTGCTTCGGCCTAGTTGTAAAGCGCATGTCCGGAAACGGCTAGTCAAAACCGCCTGCAGGCGTAATATTGCGCCCATGAGTACCGCCGACATGCCGCTTTCCGACAACGACTGCTACATCGCACTTCAGGCGCGGGACGCACGTTTTGACGGCAGCTTTTTCACCGGTGTGACCTCTACCGGCATCTATTGCCGGCCGGTCTGCAGCGTCAAGGCGCCCAGGCGTGAGAACTGCCGCTTCTTTCACCATGCCAGCCAGGCCGAAAGCGCCGGTTTTCGCCCCTGCCTGCGTTGCCGGCCCGAAATGGCGCCGCACTCGGTGGTCTGGTCAATCCAGGATGCGTCCTACATATTGGCGCACCAGGCGGCCCGCTTACTGGACGAGCCTGAAAACTGGACGCCCACCGTACAAAACCTGGCCACCCGCCTGGGCATCAGCGACCGCCATGTGCGGCGGATTTTCGAGGCGCAGTTTGGCGTCTCGCCGATGCAGTACCTGCAAACCCGGCGCCTGCACACGGCCAAGCAGTTGCTGGCAGACACCGCCCTGCCGATCACGCAGATCGCACTGATGAGCGGCTACGCCAGCGTGCGGCGCTTCAATGCGGCTTTTGTCGAGCACTACAAGCTCAACCCGACGCAGCTGCGCCGCAAGGGCGCGGACGCAGATGACGCCAAAGACGCCGGCCGCACCGACCAGGGCAGCACCATCCGGCTGGGCTACCGGCCACCTTACGACGTTGCGGCGATGCTGGCGTTTTTCAGCAAGCGCATGATCAATGCTATTGAATTCATAGCTACGAGCGCTCACGAAACCAGTTTGAGAAGGACTTTTCGTGTGGAGTCAGGCACTCAGGTGCATGCCGGCTGGCTGCGCATGCATTTTGACGAGACGCGCTCCCAGCTGGTGCTACAGGTCAGCGACGGCCTGCGCGACGTATTGCCGCTGGTGATTCGCCGGGTACGCGCGATGTTTGACCTGGACGCCGACCCCGCCGCCATCAACAGCGTGTTGCACGCCGCTTTCCCGGCCGGTGACGGCCTGCGGGTGCCCGGCGCGCTGGACGGTTACGAGTTGGCGGTACGTGCCGTACTGGGCCAGCAAATCACCGTGGCAGCGGCCCGTACCCTGGCCCAGCGCATGGTCGACACCTTTGGCGAAGCTATCCAGACCCCGTGGCCGGAACTCACCCGGCTTTTCCCCTCAGCCGCCGTACTCGCTGGACTGGATGGAGCCAGCGGTGATGCCTTGGGGCAACTTGGCATCGTCAGGCAGCGTCAGGCGGCGATTGTCGGCCTTGCCCGGGCGGTGGCGGGCAAACAGCTGCAGCTGCACGGCGGGGCTGACGTCAACGCCACCATCGCCGCGCTCAAGGCGCTACCCGGCATTGGCGACTGGACGGCGCAGTACATCGCCATGCGCGCACTGCGCTGGCCCGATGCCTTTCCGGCCGGCGACGTGGCGCTGCAGAAGGCGCTGGGCGTCCAGGGACTGAAAAACCCGGCACGTCAGGCAGAGCTGGCGTCCAACGCCTGGAAACCCTGGCGCAGCTATGCGGTGATCCGGGCATGGAGCGGCGCTTTTGCAGCAAGCCCGGCGGCCAGCCAAACTGACGCGCCGCATGCCTACAAACCAGATGCTACTAAAAGCATAGCTACACGCGCAGGAAAGACGGGGGCCAGGGGCATAAAACACTCCTAAAACACTCCAAACCACGTCGAAAACACCTTTTTAGACCAGCCACCACAGGCAAACACCATGAAATTCCACCCCTCCATCGTCCAGACCAGCTTACAGAGCCCGCTCGGCCCGATGACGCTTGCCGCCACCGACAAGGGCCTGGCCGGTCTGTGGTTTGACGGCCAAAAGCATTTGCCGCCAGAGCTGTCTGGCCGGTCGCAAGCCGATCCGGTCTGGCGCACCGACGCCGACCATCCGGTGCTCAAAGAAACCAGCCGGCAGCTGACCGATTATTTTGCTGGCCGGCGCAAACACTTTGACCTGCCGCTGGACCTTGCCGGCGGCACCGGTTTCCAGCAGGCCGTGTGGCAGGCGCTGCTGGGCATCGCGCAGGGCAAGACCGCCAGCTACGGCGACATCAGCAGCCGCATCGGCAAGCCTGCCGCGGTGCGCGCTGTCGGCGCAGCCGTGGGCCGTAACCCGGTCAGCGTCATCGTGCCTTGCCACCGCGTGATCGGCAGCAACGGTTCGCTGACGGGCTATGCCGGCGGGCTGGACCGCAAGACAGCACTGCTTAAACTGGAGGGTGCACTACCCGAAAGCATGTTTTGAGTTCTCTCCCGACCAGCACCGCTGCCCCTCCCAACGCCAGCTTGGCGCCCAGGCGCTGGGTGCCTGACCTCATGCTGCTGGCCGCGATGTGGGGTGTCTCCTTCTTGCTGATGCGCCTCGGTGCGGTGGAGTTCGGTCCCCTGCCCACGGCCGCCGTTCGCGTCGGCGTGGCGGCGCTCTTTCTGTTGCCGCTGGTCTGGCTGAGCGGCCTGCTGCCAGCCTTGAGAAAACACTGGCGGAAAACCTTTTTTGTCGGGCTGCTCAACTCGGCCATCCCGTTTGCCTGCATCGCCTTTGCGCTGCTGTCCATCACCACCGGCCTGTCGGCCATCCTCAACGCCACGGTGCCAATGTTTGGCGCGCTGGTCGCGTGGCTGTGGCTGAAGGACAAACCGGATGCATCACGCGTGCTAGGCCTGGTCTTGGGCTTTACCGGCGTGGCCCTGCTGGCCTGGGACCAGGCCACCTTCAAACCCGATGCGCAGGGCATTGCACCCGGCTGGGCGGTACTCGCCTGCCTGCTGGCCTGCGTCTGCTACGGCATCGCCGCCAGCTACACCAAGCGCTATTTAAGCGGTATCCCGCCACTGGTAACGGCTGCCGGCAGCCAGCTGGGCGCCACGCTCGGGCTGGCATTACCCGCTGCCTTTTTCTGGCCGCCCCGCATGCCGGGCAGCACGGCCTGGATGGCACTCGTGGTGGTCGGCGTGCTGTGCACCGGGCTGGCCTATATCGTGTTTTTCAGGTTGATTGAAAACGCCGGCCCGCCGCGTGCCCTGTCCGTCACCTTTCTGGTGCCGGTGTTTGCGCTGTTTTATGGCGCCGTGTTCCTGCGCGAGGCGATCGCGCCCTGGATGCTCATTTGCGCAGCAGTCATCGTCTGCGGCACGGCGCTGTCGACCGGGCTACTCAGGCTGGGTCGCAGGGTTAAAAGCTGACGCTGCGGCTACTGCAACAGCCCGGCCACCACGTTGATGCTGAGCGCCACGATCAGCATGTTGAAGCCGAAAGACAGCACGCCGTGCACCAGCGTCAACCGGCGCATTTCACGGGACGTAACCTGCACGTCGGACACCTGCGAGGTCATGCCAACCACGTGTGAGTAATACAAAAAATCAAAGTAGTCCGGGTCCAGCCCGCCGGGAAACTGCAGACCCGGCCCGTCGGGCTCGTTGCGCTGTTCCTCGTGGTAATAAAGGTGCGCATAGTGAAAGGTAAAAATCGTCTGAATAAAAAACCACGAAAGAGCCAGCGCCACCACGGCCAGCACCACATGCATGAACTGCACCATGCCTGAAAGACCCTTGCTCTGCTGCAGCAGTGATGCGATAGCCGCCACGCAGGCGGCGGTAACGATCAGCATGATCAGAAGCAATATGCCGCTGGGCTGGTCCTGCGCCTGGGCACGCTCGCGGGTGCGGGCCGCATCAAAACCCACACACAGCCACCACGCCAGCGACAGGTAAACCGTCAGGGCCACGCACCAGCCCAGCAGGCCGCGAAATTGCCAACTCATCGGTAGCGGCAAGGCCAGCGTCGCCAGCCCCGTGACGAGGCCATAGACCAGGCGCTGCGGCCCGGTGGTTTCTGAAAGATATTTTTTCATGGCCCTTATTGTGAGGCCGGATTTTCAGCATGTCCCACGGCAGCACGCGGCTTATTCACAGCCCGTTCGGTGTCCAAAATATCAAACTGCGCGGCGGCTCGGGGGTGATCTATCGACACGCCCGCTGCATCAGGTGGCCCTTGCCACGCAGAGCGAGTGGCGGGTTGCCGAGACCTGGGCGCAATCATGCGTGCAGGACGATTTCAAACCCATCGGGTAGCAGATTCAGGGTTGGTGAGGATAGGCGTTAACGAGTTCGTTGATGCAAATGATCTTGCATGCTCGCCAGGCATGGCAGTTCAGCGCACGACGGCGCCCTGCGAGTTGATCACGTCAACTTCCACGAACAGGCTGCCAGTATGTGCATCGGGTTTGTAGGTAACGTAATAGCCACCCAGATCCCAGTCGCGCAGTGTCTCCAGACTTTTGACCAATGACGCAGGCGACGGATTTTGCCCCGAACGCCTCAAACCCTCGACCAGGACCCGGGCCTCAATGAAGGCTTCCAGACCATAAAAACTCGGCGTTCCGCGGCCGAGCTCCTTGAGCGCCTGAACATACTCGGACACCACCTTGACCCGGACACCGTTGGGAATCGGGACTACCTGAGAAATCGCCAGTCCATTGGCTTTTTCTCCCAGCTGCTTCGTGATGGTGGACGTATCGACTGGTGAAAACGTATACAGGGCGCCGTGAAAGGAGGTCTTTTTTATTTCGGTCAGCACAGGAACCGCAGCTTGCGAGAGCATGGTCATGAAGATGGCCTGCGGCTCTTCCGCTGCGGCAAGACGGGCAGCAGCCGCTGCATCTGTACCGGCAGGATCAACCTTGAAAGTCTTGGCGACCAGCCCGGCGTCCTTGAATGCAGCGAGCAAGGTGTTTTTGACACTTTCACCAAATGGGTTGCCGGTGTAAATCACGCTGACCTTTGTGATATTGACGGTCCTGACGTGGTTGACAAGTTTGCGTGCTTCGTCTGCGTAACTTGCCCGCACCGGGAAGGCATACCGGTTCAAGGGCGCGCGCAACGCGTCCGTTCCGGAGGTCAGGCCGACGGCTGGTATCTTCAGCTCCAGCAATACTGGTAATGCGGCGGCGACCGTGGGCACACCAAAAAGGCCAAGAAAAGCCGTAGGGTTGCGCTCTGCCGCCAGTTTTTTAAGATTCTCAACCGTGGTGGCCGGAGTGTAGACGTCGTCCAGCGTCACCAGCTCAATGGGCCTGCCCCCTATGCCACCCGATGCATTGACCTTGGCAATATAGGCGTCACCGCCGTCACGCTTGGCTTCTCCATAACTTTTAAGCGGGCCGCTCAGGGCAAGTGAACGGCCAACCACAATAGGCTCAGCAGCTGTAGCAGACGGCCCGGCGAGCTGGAAAACCATGTTCAGCAAAACAGCAGCAAGGAAACTTGACTTGGTCATAGGAAGGTTACGAGAGTTGGGTTGACATGACTTATTTTCACAGCGGCGGAAGTAGATGCTTCAGCAACCTCAGGCGCGGGGCAACATTGCTAGCGGGACCGGGTCAGCGCTGCCCTGCGCGGGTTCGTGTATGTGACCCAACGCACGCAATATTTTTTCAGGGGTCACAGGCTGCGACCAAACCTGTGCGTTCAGTGGCCTGATAGCGTTATTGATGGCATTGACAACCGCGCCGGGCGCACCCGCCGTACCGGCCTCACCGGCGCCCTTGGCGCCCAGCATGGAGCTGCGTGTAGGCGTTTCAATATGGGCAATGGATATGTCCGGCATCTCTCCAGCCATGGGCACGAGGTAGTCGGCCATGCTGCCGTTTTGCAGTAAACCGGCAGCGTCATACAAGCACTCTTCAAACAACGCACCGCCTATGCCCTGCACAATAGCGCCGCGTATCTGTTCATCTACCAGCATGGGGTTGATGACCCGGCCACAATCCTCCACAGCCCAATGTCTGAGCAATTTCACAAATCCGGTTTCACTGTCCACTTCGACATAAGAGGCCTGTACGCCGTTGGTAAAAATGAAGGGGTAGTCGCGTTGCGCATAGTGCCGGGTAACCATGAGTTCGGGCGTAAAATCTGCCGGCAGGGTGTCCGGACGGAAGTAGGCGATGCGGCCCAGCTCGGCAAAGGGCAGCAGGACCTGCCCCGTGGTGGCGTCGTTGACAGCGCCGTTGCGTAGAGCCAGCTCACCTGCATCGCGTTGCAAAATGGCCTGCGCGACTTTCAGGATATTGGCCCGCAGCGCCAGCCCGGCCTGCAGCACCGCTTCACCGCCTATGCCGGCACCGCGCGACGCCCAGGTACCACCACCATAAGGGGTAGTCTGGGTGTCGCCCGTCACGATGCGTATCTGAGACATCGGCAGGCCTACGGCGTCAGCGGCGATCTGTGAAAAAATTGCTTCACTGCCCTGACCTTGCTCGCCCACACTGACCATCACGGTCACTGCGCCGCTGGGCTCGAGCCGCGCAGTAGCGCCGTCTTGCGCAGAAATGCGTGCGCCGCC
>JANYFF010000268.1 GCA_025362825.1 Polaromonas sp.
TGCCTTCTGCGTTGCCGGGCCTGTCTACCGGCAAAGCCAGTGAGCTGCTGCAGCAGACCGACCGCCTGATCAAGACGGTGCCCGAGGTGGCAAGTGTTTACGGCAAGGCTGGGCGGGCAGAAACGGCCACAGACCCGGCACCGATGGAGATGTTTGAAACCACCATCCAGTTCAAACCGAAAGACCAATGGCGTGCCGGCATGACGCAGGACAAACTGGTTGATGAACTGGACCGTATTGTCAAGGTGCCCGGGCTCTCCAACATATGGGTGCCGCCTATCCGGAATCGCATTGATATGTTGGCCACCGGCATCAAAAGCCCGGTGGGTGTGAAGGTCGCTGGAACCGACCTGGCGACCATTGACCGGTTGACAGGAGAGATCGAACGCGCGCTGAAAGACGTGCCGGGCGTGTCCAGTGCCCTGGCCGAGCGATTGACCGGCGGGCGGTATGTGGACATCAACATCAGGCGCGATGCCGCGGCGAGCTTTGGCCTGAACATTGCAGATGTGCAGTCGGTCGTCAGCTCTGCGATAGGCGGAGAAAACATTGGCGAGACCGTTGAAGGCCTGCAGCGTTTCCCCATCAACATTCGTTACCCCAGGGAGTTGCGCGACTCGGTGGAAAAGCTGCGCGGCCTGCCTTTTGTGACGGAACGCGGCCAGCGGCTGGTGCTGTCGGATGTAGCCGACCTGCGCATCACGGACGGCCCGCCCATGCTGCGCAGCGAAAATGCCCGCCTTTCGGGCTGGGTTTATGTGGATATCCGGGGGCGTGACCTCAGGTCTGCGGTACAGGATATGCAAAAGGCTGTAGCCGAAAAGGTCAGGATGCCGCTGGGTTATTCCATCTCGTGGTCAGGGCAGTTCGAGTTCCTGGAGCGGGCCACGGCCAAACTCAAGGTGGTAGTACCTTTCACGCTGCTCATCATCCTTGTGCTCCTGTACCTGACCTTCAAGCGCCTTGATGAGGCACTGCTCATCATGGCGACCTTGCCCTTTGCCCTGGTCGGCGGTATCTGGCTTCTTTACCTGCTGAGCTACAACCTGTCCGTGGCCGGTGCTGTGGGTTTTATTGCACTGGCGGGAGTCTCTGCAGAGTTCGGTGTGATCATGCTGCTGTACTTGAAAACCGCCTGGAACGACAGGCTAGTCCAAGGTAAAGTGTCTGACGCTGACCTGCTTGAAGCCATCCGCGAAGGGGCGGTATTGCGAGTCCGACCCAAAGCGATGACCGTGGCGGTGATTCTGGCTGGCCTGCTTCCCATCATGTGGGGGACTGGCACCGGGTCAGAAGTCATGCAGCGCATCGCAGCACCCATGGTGGGTGGCATGATCACGGCACCGTTGCTGTCCATGTTTGTGATTCCCGCTGTGTATTACCTGATGCGGCGTACCGGCGAACCCCAAGCTCGCCGCGGCTTTTCGGTCAGACCAGGTCGCACCGCCTGAAGCTGCTTTCCCTCACTTTTATCAACCATCTCACAAGGAGCTTTATATGAAGAAAACAGCCATTATCTCCCTCGTTCTTTTGGCATCTTCTGCCGTTATTGCCCAGTCAAAAACGGGCGACATGAAGGGCATGGACATGACTGCAAAGCCTGCGACAAGTGCCCAAACCACTCACGAAGCAAAAGGCACGATAAAGAAAATCAATGCCAAAACAGGCTATGTGATGATTTCACATGGGCCGGTCAACAGCCTGAGCTGGCCGCCCATGACGATGAGCTTCAAGGTCAGGGACAAAGCCATGCTTGACAAGCTGGCGGTGAACAAGAAAATTAACTTCGGATTCGTCAAGGAGGGCGATGACTACGTTGTGACAAACGTGAAATAAGCGTCACCATTAAAAAAGCCTCTTCTGATGAAGAAGATGCTTTTCGGGTCAGGTTGCCGCTGTGCGGGTGCGTTTAGAGCTTGTATTCAACCAGCAACAGCGGCGTCGTAGACGTGCATGAGTTCTTTGGAACAGCGGTGCCGTTGTTGCAGCCAAATTTGTTGGACCAGTACTCGACACCAACGCCCGCCGTCAGGGCACTCTTCGGCCCCATCACGTTGAACATGTAGGTAGCACGCGCCAGTGTTTCGGTTTTGGTTTCAGCGCCAAAGCCGTCTTTGCCTTTGGGGCCGACGATGGCGACAAATCCGCCAAAGGTACCGACGCCTGCAGGAATGGCCCAGGCCGACGTCAGTGCGGGGGCGACCTTGAAGGACACCGAGTTAGGGACTTTGCCGGGGAAGGCGATGCCGTTGTGGTTGGTTTCCTTGTACGCCGCGATACCGATGTCCCAAAAGCCGGCGCTGACGGGCATGGAGGCCGCAATACCCAGTTGCAGTTTCAGGGGCGATGGTGCAAAAGCAGTGTTTTTGGCCCCGGCATCAACACGTGCCGTCAGGCTCAGGTCCTTGGCATAGCCGTAGCCGCTTTTATTGCCGGTCATGGCGCTGATGGAAAAATTGCGCTGGTAAAACCCATACCACTCCTGGGCACCCGTACCGCCACCAGCGGCAGGATCGTTGGAGCCTGACTTGAGCAGGTCAATCGTGAAGAAGTTGCTGCCCGCCGAATCACCGCTCACATGGGTGAAGGTGAACACATTTTTAGACACCTTGTCAGAGACTCCAGGTTCCGAGCCGCTGGGCGCATAGCGGTAACCCAGGGAATTGCTGCTCCAGTCGGCAGCTGTGGCGACGGAGCAGCCAAGCAAAAGGGAAACAAGTGCGGTTAGTTTGAGCGTTTTCATGAAGGACGTCCTGTTGTTGTGGAGAGCAGATAGTGAGGGCGCGGGCCCGAAAGAGCTGTGCCTGCGCGATGGGTTAAAGCATAGACTGTGCCACCTCCTTTGTATGGTTGAGCCAAATGGCTATTGCACGTTCGTAAAATTGAGCGCAGCCAGCACGTTTTCCGGCGTTGCCGGTGCACTCAAGCGGACCATGCTGCCTCTTTTTTGTGCAGGCGCGGCAGCAGCAATCGCCTCCCTGAAAGCTTCGTACACACTGATGGCCAGCATGAAGGGCGGCTCGCCCACTGCCTTGCTGCCAAAAACATTGTCTTCACGATTGGGCTCGGGCCAAAGGTCCACCTTGAAGTGCGCTGGTATGTCGCCAGTCGCCGGGATTTTGTAGGTGCTCGGTGCGTGGGTGCTTAACACCCCTTTGTCGTTCCACACCAGTTGCTCGGTGGTCAGCCAGCCCATGCCCTGGACAAAGCCGCCTTCGATCTGGCCAATGTCAATCGCAGGGTTGATGCTGGTGCCCACGTCGTGCAGGATGTCCACCTTGAGCACGCGGCTCTCACCTGTCAAGGTGTCGATGGCCACCTCGGTGCAGGCCGCACCATAAGCGAAGTAATAAAACGGCCGCCCGGTCAGGGTCGTCTTGTCGTAGTGAATTTTGGGCGTGCGGTAAAAGCCGTCGCTCCAGAGCTGGATACGGTTGGCGTAGGCCAGTTTCACAACATCGGTAAATGCACGGCTGCCCTTTGGCGTGCTGACCTGGCCACTGCCAAAACTCACTGCGCCCGCGCCGCAATGGTCCAGTCCGGCCACAAACTGCGCCAGGTTGTCGCGCACGTTTCGGGCTGCGTATTGGGCGGCACGCGCGTTGAGGTCGGTGCCGGCCGAAGCCGCTGTGGCCGAGGCATTCGGGATTTTGCTGGTGTCGCTGGCTGTCGCCAGCACCTGCTCAAAAGCCACGCCCAGTTCATCTGCAACGATCTGGCAGACCTTGGTATTCAGGCCCTGGCCCATCTCCGTGCCGCCGTGGTTGACTTGCACGCTGCCATCGGTGTACACATGCACCAGCGCGCCAGCCTGGTTGAACAGCGTGGCAGTAAATGAAATGCCAAACTTCACCGGCGTAATCGCAATGCCGCGCTTGATGACCGGGCTGTCACTGTTCCAGGCGAAAATGGCCTCTCGCCGGCGCCGATACTGCGCCGTCAGCTCCAGTTTTGATAGCAGTGGCTGAAGAATGTTGTCCTCCACCTTCATTTGGTAGTGGGTGGTGTCGCGCCGGGTGACGGTATCCGTGCCCACTTGGGTGGTGACCGGCTCGTCGCTGTAAAGGTTGTATAGGCGCACATCCAGCGGGTCCATCTGCAGCTTGCGCGCGATGTCGCCCATGATGTGCTCAATCACGATCACACCCTGCGGTCCCCCAAAACCGCGAAACGCCGTGTGGCTTTGCGTGTTGGTCTTGAGCCGGTAGGACGATATGTCCACGTCCTGTAAGTAGTAGGCGTTGTCGGCATGGAATATCGCGCGGTCGGCCACCGGCCCGGACAGGTCAGCGCTGAAGCCGCAGTTGGCTGCCATCATCAGTCTAAGCCCGGTGATGCGCCCACGCGCATCAAATCCGACGGTGTAGTTGTAGGCAAAAGGGTGGCGCTTACCGGTGATCATGAAGTCGTCGTCGCGGTCCAGCCGCAGCTTGACCGGGCAGCGCAGCTTGTGTGCGGCAATGGCGGCCCAGACCGCCATGTGGCCGGCCTGCGTCTCCTTGCCGCCAAAGCCGCCCCCCATGCGCCGGCATTCAACGCGGACGGCATGGTTGTCTATGCCCAGCGCATGCGACACCCAGTGCTGCACTTCGCCGGGATGCTGGGTACTTGAATACACCGTCCACTGCCCCTGCTCCTGTGGGACGACATAAGCGATTTGCCCTTCGAGGTAGAAGTGCTCCTGCCCGCCGACCTCAAGCTGGCCGTCCAGCGTGTGCACGGCATTTTTCAGAGCCTGGCCGGCATCCCCGCGTTTGACATGCACTGGCGGCAGTACGTAGCTTTTGGCGGCAAGCGCATCCTGCACCGTCAGGATGGGCGGCAAGGGCTCGATGTTGCACACCACCTTGCGGGCAGCGCGGCGCGCCTGCATGACAGAGTCCGCCACCACGACGCCGATGACCTGGCCGACATGCTGCACGGTGTCGTTCGCAAAAACGGGCTCATCCTGCGCAAAGCTGGCGAGCGTGGCGTCACCGGGAATGTCGCGCGCCCAGATCACGTCCCGCACGCCCGGCATGGCCAGCGCCGCCGTCGCATCGACGCCCAGCAGCCGGCCGTGTGCCACGGTTGAAAGCACTGGCGCCGCGTACAGCGTGCCGCGTATTTCAGGTATGTCGTCCACATACGTTGCTGCGCCGGCGACCTGGGCGCGTGCGCTTTCATGAAACCGCGACTGCCCGGCAGCTGCAGTCACAGGTGGCGAAACAAGCTTTGGCGTGGCAGAGGCGGGCACTGCTGCCTTGCGGTCTGCCGTGACCGCCAACGGATCGGAGACAGCATCGCGGCTGACGGAGATGTCATTGCGGGTGGTCATACGGCCTCGTTCAGGCTAAAGGCTTGCAGATTGATCTGCTGCATGCCCTGGCTTTCCAGCCAGTAGCGTTGCAGCAGGTTGCCGAGCACCTGCACGCGGTAGGCGCCAGATGCGCGCATGTCCGAGATCGGCGAGAACTCTGCGCGCAGGGTGGCCATGGCTTGCGTCACGGTGGCTTGCGTCCAGGGCTGGCCGGCCAGTGCGGCTTCTGTTCTGACGGCCCGCACTGGCGTGGCGGCCACGCCGCCTGCACCTATGGACGCGCTGGCGACTACGTTGCCTGTGATCTCCAGATTGATAGCCAGGCAGACAGCAGAAATGTCGTCGTCATAACGCTTGGAGATTTTGTAGACCTGAACATTTTCATGGGCGCCCGCTTTGGGTACCTTGATCCAGGCCAGCACTTCATCTGCGGCCATAACGTTTTTGCGGTAACCGGTGTAAAGCTTTTCGAGTGGCAAATCCCGGTGGCCGCGAATACTCATCAGCACCACATTGGCGCCCAGCGCAATCAATAGTGGCATCGAGTCGCCAATGGGTGAGCCGTTGGCCACGTTGCCGCCCAGCGTGCCGGAGTTGCGCACCGGCAGGCCGGCAAAGCGGTTGGCAAAGGTCCGCAGTTGCGGCCGGTCAACCACCAGCGCGGCAAAGGCATCGGTGAGCGGCACGGCGGCGCCGATGGCGATGTGCTGCGGGTAGTCTTCAACGCGGCGCAATTCGGCGACACGCGTGACGTCCAGGACTTTGCTGAATTGCATGTGCAGCTTGGTTACCCAAAGGCCGACATCGGTACAGCCTGCTACGAGCTGCGCATCAGGATGGTCGGAACGCGTTTCAAGCAATTGTTGCAGTGTCAAAGGCGATTGATAAGTCGAACCGGCCTGCGGCCCTTGTTTTACGGCCTTCAGCTGCTGCAATTTTTGTAGCACAGCGGCCTGGTCAACGGGTACATCAGGCAATGTACCCATGGCTTGTGCTGCGTCCAGGATAGGCCGGTAACCAGTACAGCGGCAGAGATTGCCCGAGAGTTCTTCCTGTGCAAGTGCGCGGGTAATCGGCTGGTTTCCGCTGACGACATGGCTTTGATACATGCTAAACAGGCTCATCACAAAACCCGGTGTGCAAAAGCCGCACTGCGAGGCATGGCAGTTCACCATCGCCTGCTGCGCCGGGTGCAAATCGCCGTCTTCACCGGCAATGTCTTCTACTGTCCACAAGGCCATGCCGTCAACTGAATGGGCCAGGCGAATGCAGCTGTTGACGGCGCGAAACCGCAGGGCAGGGCCTTCGATTTCACCCAGCACCACCGTGCAGGCACCGCAGTCGCCCTCGCCGCAGCCTTCCTTGGTGCCGGTACAAGCCAGGTCTTCGCGCAACACCTCCAGCAGGGTGCGGCTGGGTGGTACATTGTTCAGGCAGACCAGCTCACCGCGCCTCACAAAGCGGATGGTCTTGTGGGCGGTTTCGACAGAATTCTGAACAGTAGATCGGATGGTCATGCTTGACATAGCTTTCAGGGTAAAACACCCCAACGATCACCAGCATACAGAAGCGCATATCAACTTCATGGGCGAAAAGGTATGAAAGACGAGGCGCTTTTCGACAAGATAGACCTCCATCTCATCAGGGTCCTGAACACCGTGCTTACCGAACGCAGCGTCTCGCGCGCTGCCATCCGTCTTGGAATGTACCAACCTGCCGTCAGCGCTGCGCTCAAGCGCCTGCGCGGGCTGGCGGGTGACCCCATTCTGGTGCGGTCCGGTGCCGGCATGGTGCCTACCGACGCCGGGCTACGCATGATCGAGCCTTCTGCCAGCATCCTCAAGGCGGCCGGGGTGTTGTTCAGCGATGCCCGCGGCTTTGATCCGGCGACCGCCGAGGTCACCTTCAGGATGGCTGCCAGCGATTACCTGGACCCGCTGTTTTTGCCGCAGCTGGTGGCGCAGATCAAAAGCCAGGCGCCACGCTGCCAGATTGAAATCATGGCGCTGTCGGCGCAGTCGGACTACCGCGCGCACTTGGCGCAAGGCGAGGTGGACATCGTCATCGGCAACTGGTCGGCCCCGCCCGAAGACCTGCACATGGGGCGACTGTTTGGCGACGAGGTGGTCTGCCTGGTGGCCAAAAACCATCCGGCCATTCGGCGCAAATGGGATGTGGCCAATCCGGCCAGCTGGCTGGAGGCCGAGCACATCGCGCCCAGTGCGATGCACCCCGGCGCCAAGGGCGTGATTGACGAGTACCTCGACAAGCTGGGTTTGACCCGCAACATCACCGTGCGCTGCCCGCATTTCGGCCTGATGCCGTCCATGGTGGCATCAAGCTTGCTGGTGATGACGACGGGTCGCCAGTACTGTGAAAGGTTTGCCGCGCTATTACCCGTGAAGATTTTGCCCAGTCCTATCGACTTTCCCCGCATGATGTATTACCAGCTCTGGCATGAGCGTACCCACACGTCAAAGGCTGCCAAGTGGCTGCGGGACCGGGTCAAGTCGGTAGCGACCGCGCTACGAAAAGAATAGCTAAAGGCGTCCGGAATACGGGGGCTACAGGCCAAAAAAGCACTAATAACAAGACATATACCCTGCTGACGACAAACTGCTGCCCGCATGACCGAACCACTGCCACCGCCAACCCCACCGCTATTTCTGTCGCCATCGCCCGCCAGGCTACAGCTGTCGGGCATCACCAAGGCTTACCCCGGCGTTGTGGCCAACAGCGATGTTTCACTGAGGGTAGAGCCCGGCGAGATTCACGCCGTACTGGGCGAAAATGGCGCCGGCAAATCCACCCTGATGAAGATCATCTACGGTGCGGTCAAACCGGACGCCGGTGGTGTCACCATCGACGGCCAGGCTGTTGTTGTGCGCAACCCGCATGAGGCGCGGGCGCTGGGCATCAGCATGGTATTTCAGCATTTCAGTCTGTTCGACACCCTCACCGTGGCCGAAAACGTATGGCTCGGGCTCGACAAACATTTGACCCTGGCCGAGGTCTCCGAACGCATCCTGCAAACCACGCAAGCCTACGGCCTCCAGCTGGACCCTTCGCGGCCAGTGCACACGCTAGGCGTGGGTGAGCGCCAGCGGGTCGAGATTGTGCGGGCCTTGCTGACGAATCCCAAAATATTGATTCTTGACGAGCCCACCTCGGTGCTGACGCCGCAAGCCGTTGAAAACCTGTTCGTCACGCTGCGCCAGCTTGCAGCGCAGGGCTGCAGCATCCTCTACATCAGCCACAAGCTGCATGAAATCCGTGCGCTGTGTACGGCCTGCACGGTGCTGCGCGGCGGCCGCGTGTCGGGTGTGTGTGACCCGCGCCAGGAGTCCAACGCATCGCTGAGCCGGTTGATGATAGGCAGCGAGCCACCGGCGCTCGAAGTGCGCGAGGTCGTCACCGGCGAGATCGTCCTCGATGTCCGCCAGCTCGACTTGCCTAGCCCCGAGCAGTTTGGCGTGGCGCTGCACAAGCTGGACCTGACCGTGCGTGCTGGCGAGGTGGTTGGCATTGCCGGGGTGTCGAGCAACGGCCAGAAAGAACTGCTGTATGCGCTGTCGGGTGAAGACACCCGTGCTGCCCGCGGCACCATTGCCGTGACTGGGCAGGATGCAGGCCGGCTTAACCCGAGGCGCCGCCGCTTGCTCGGCCTGCACTTTGTGCCCGAGGAGCGCCTGGGCCGCGGTGCCGTGCCTTCGCTGTCGCTGGCGCGCAACCTGATGCTCACGCGCAAGGAATCCATCAGTCGCGGCGGCTGGCTCAAGCTACCGCGGCTGCAGGCACAGGCCGAAGACATCATTGCCCGCTACAAGGTCAAGTCCGGCGGCCCGCAGGCGGTTGCCCGCTCGCTGTCGGGCGGCAACCTGCAAAAATTCATCATGGGCCGCGAGATTGATGCGCGGCCCAAATTACTCATCGTCTCGCAGCCCACCTGGGGTGTGGACGTGGGGGCGGCGGCGCAAATCCGCGGCGAGCTGCTCAAGCTGGCGAGCAGCGGTTGTGCCGTGCTGGTGGTGAGCGAAGAACTCGACGAGCTGTTTGAAATTTGCGACCGGCTTCATGTCATGGCCAAGGGCCAGCTGTCACCGTCGCTGCCGCGCGCAGACGCCACCGTGGCGCTGGTCGGCCAGTGGATGAGCGGGCTATGGAATCATGAAGATGCACAACATGAGAGGCTGGGATGATCGTTCTTGAGGCTAGGCCACAACCGTCCAGGTTCTGGACCTATGCATCGCCGGTGCTGGCCCTGCTGGTGACCGTCGTGATCGGCGTGCTGCTGTTTGCCGCACTGGGCAAAGACCCGATGAAAGGCCTGGCGGTATTTTTCTGGGAGCCCATCCGCTCGCCCTATGCCTTGAGCGAGCTGATGGTCAAGGCCACGCCGTTGCTCATCATCGCGCTGGGTTTGTCGGTCTGCTTTCGGTCCAATGTCTGGAATATCGGCGCCGAGGGCCAGTTCGTCATGGGCGCCGTGGCTGCCGGCGGGATGGCCTTGCTGGCTGAAAAAACCACCGGGCCCTGGATTATCCCGGCCATACTGCTGGCGGGTGTGCTGGGCGGCATGGCGTGGGCAGGCATCACTGCGCTGCTGCGCGACAAATTCAACGCTAATGAAATCCTGGTAAGCCTGATGCTGGTGTACGTGGCTGACATGGTGCTCAGCTACATGGTGTTCGGCCCCTGGAAAGACCCCAACGGCTACAACTTCCCACAGACCAAGACCTTTGAAGCAGTGACCCAGATTCCCCGGCTGATGCAGGGTTCGCGCGTCAATGTCGGCATCGTTCTGGCGCTGCTGGGCGTTATCGCGCTGTGGCTTTTTTTGTTTCGCACCTTTGCCGGGTTCCGTCAGGAGGTCAGCGGCCTGGCGCCGGCGGCTGCGCGCTATGCCGGGTTTTCGTCGCGGCGGGCGCTGTGGGTGGCGCTGCTGGTTTCGGGCGGTGCTGCAGGCCTGGCCGGTGCCCTTGAAGTCGCCGGACCAATTGGCCAGCTCACGCCGTATGTACCTGCCGGTTACGGTTTTGCCGCCATCATCGTGGCCTTTGTCGGGCGCCTGCACCCGGTGGGCGTGGTGTTCTCGGCGATCCTGATGAGCATGTTTTATATAGGCGGGGAGCTTGCGCAGTCCCGGCTGGGTCTGCCGAAGTCGCTGACCGGCGTTTTCCAGGGGCTGCTGCTGTTTAACCTCTTGGCCTGCGACACGTTGATGGCGTACCGGCTTAAATTCATCAGGCCGCCAGCTGCGGCGCTTGCAAGCGCGAAAGGTACGCACTGATGGACTCTTTTGCATTGCTGATCGCGGCGACGCTGAGTGCCGGGACCATCCTGGCTATTGCGGCGCTGGGGCTGCTGATTAACGAAAAATCCGGCGTTGTCAACCTCGGTGCAGAAGGCATGATGCTGTGCGCCGCCATCGCCGGATTTGCCACGGTGGTGCACACCGGCAGCAGCTGGCTGGGCTTTGCTGCGGGCATGGCTGCGGGTGCTTTTCTGGCGCTGATTTTTGGCCTGCTGGTGATCTGGCTCAATACCAACCAGTACGCCACCGGGCTTGCGCTCAGCCTGTTCGGTGCGGGCTTCTCGGCGTTTGCCGGCATCAAATATGTCCAGGAAAAGCTGCCCGAGCAATCGCAGTATCCAATCCCCTTTCTTGCAGACATCCCCTTTGCAGGTCCGGCACTGTTTCGCCAGCACCCGATGGTGTATATCGCCATGGGCATCACGGCGGCTTTGATCTGGTTTTTGTACCGCACCCGCGCCGGCCTGGTGTTGCGCTGCGTTGGTGAAAGCCCTGAATCAGCTCATGCGCTGGGCTACCCGGTACGCCGGATTCGCCTGGCGGCTGTTGTGGCCGGCGGCGCGCTTTGCGGGCTGGCGGGCGCTTATGTTTCAGTGGTTTACACCCCCCTGTGGGTGGAGGGCATGATCGCTGGCAAGGGCTGGATTGCTTTGGCCCTGACGACCTTTGCAACCT
Source organism: Polaromonas sp. (assembly GCA_025362825.1). Classification (GTDB taxonomy): domain Bacteria; phylum Pseudomonadota; class Gammaproteobacteria; order Burkholderiales; family Burkholderiaceae_C; genus Polaromonas. The sequence goes on from JANYFF010000268.1 coordinate 11,289, forward strand.
GGCGCCCGGCCCGGGTCTTGCTTGGGGCTTACCTGTTCGGCGGCGTGACCATGCTGCAGTTTCATCTGCAGGGTTTGGGGGTCAATATTCCCAGCCAGTTTTTGACCATGCTGCCTTATTTGTCGACCATCGTGGTGCTGGTGCTGATCTCGCGCAACCCCTTGTGGATACGCGTCAACATGCCTACGTCCATCGGCAAGCCTTTTTACCCGGGTACTTGATTTTTTCCGACCATAATGTTTTCACCCACTGTTTTCCATCCCTAACTGAAAGCGAGATGACATGACTGACCTGCAAAAACGCTCTTTCACGCTGGCGGCACTGTCTGCCGTAGCTGCCGCGGCCCTGATCGGCTGCAGCAAAAAAGAAGAACCGCCTCCTGCGCCGGCACCGGTAGCCGCAGCGCCTGCGCCAGCCAAGGTTGAACCCCTCAAGGTGGCCTTTGCCTATGTCGGCCCTGTGGGCGATGGTGGCTGGACATTTGCGCACGACAACGGCCGCAAGGCGGTTGAAAAAGCCTACGGTGACAAGGTCATCACCAGCTTTGTTGAAAAAGTGCCCGAGTCGGCGGATGCAGAGCGCGTGATCCGCGACATGGCATCCCAAGGGAACAAGCTGATTTTCGGTACCACCTTCGGCTACATGGAGCCCATGCTCAAAATAGCTGGCGACACCAAGACCGTGAAATTCGAGCATGCCACGGGCTACAAAACCGCCGACAACATGCGCACCTATGACAGCCGCACCTATGAAGGCGCGTATATGGCTGGTGTGATCGCCGGCAAGATGAGCAAGACCGGCACGCTGGGCGTGGTCGGTTCGGTGCCCATCCCTGAAGTGGTTCGCAACATCAACAGCTTTACGCTCGGTGCGCAGTCCGTGAACCCGAAAATCAAGACCAAGGTGGTCTGGGTCAACGAGTGGTTCAACCCGCCAAAAGAAACCGAGGCCGCCACTGCGCTGATCAACGGC
>JANYFF010000587.1 GCA_025362825.1 Polaromonas sp.
GAGTATTCGGCAAAGCTGCCCCACGGGTCGCGGGCGTAGTAAAAGTAGTTGGAGCCCAGCACGTGGCGACCCAGGCCCCAGCCGTCGGGGTAACCCGCGTTGCGCAGTTGCTCGCTGCCTTCGCCCACGTCGTCCAGACTGCCCACGTCCCAACTGGTGTGGTGCAGGCCCGTGGCACCGGATTGGACAAAGGCCAGCAGGTGATGGTCGCTGCCATGCGGCGTATGCAAAAAAGCCACCAGCCCGCCTGAGCGGTCTGACAGGCGCAAGCCTAAAGCCTCGGCGCAAAAGTCCACCATGCGCGAAACATCGGGCGAGAACAGCAGCACATGCGACAGCCAGCGCGGCAGCACGCGTGCCGACTGGCTGCGCATGGGCGCGGCCGCCTTACGGCGTGCTTCAGGGCGCAGCGGGCTTTTGGGCGACTTCTGGCTGGGTGAGACCTTGGTCGCCACCAGCAGTTGCAGCGCCACACCGTCGGGGCTGCGCAGCCACAGTCCGCCCGGGCTGGCCAGCGGATGCGGGTCGCAGATGATGCCGGCGCTGGCGATCTTTTCAGCAAAAGCGGCTTCGTCTTCAGCAAAGATGCCAAAGCTCAGATACTGCAGGGCTTTGGGCTGGCCATTGGCGACCACGCGCATCCAGCAGTGCGGATGGCCGTGGGTGTAGAGCTCAAGCTGCTGGCCGCTGCGCCGCACGTCCAGCCCGAAGGCCGTGTAGAACTTTTCGGCGACCTCGATGTCCGGCACGGTGAACACCACCTGTTCGACCGAATGAACGGCCAGCACATCGGCGTGCCGCGAACCTGGGGGGAGGGTGGTCGGCGCTGTCATTGCTCATCAACTACTGGGTTGCGGAGGATGCCTATGCCTTCGATTTCAACCTCGCAAACATCACCGTGTTTCATCCACAGTGGCGGCTTGCGCGCCAAGCCCACACCTGAAGGCGTGCCGGTGACGATCACGTCGCCAGGCTGCAGGCAGACCGCTTCGCTGAGCTGCATGACCAGCGTGGCAACGTCAAAAATCAGTGAAGAAGTCGAGGCGTCCTGCACCACCACGCCGTTAAGGCGGGTCTGGATGCGCAGGCCGGTGGCACCTGGCGGCAGTTCGTCGGCGGTGATGAAGAAGGGACCAAAGGGGCCGGTGCCGTCGAAATTTTTGCCCATGGTCCATTGGGCTGACTTGAACTGGTAGTCGCGGATCGAGGCGTCGTTGCAGATGGAGTAACCGGCGATGTGCTCCAGCGCATTTTCTTTTGCGATGTAGCGGCCCGGTTTGCCGATGATCGCGACCAGTTCGGCTTCGTAGTCGAGTTGTGTGGACACCTTTGGCCGAACGATGGGCGCACCGTGGCCGACCATGCTGGATGGAAAACGTGAAAAAATCGCCGGATAGGTCGGCACAGCAAAGCCGCTCTCGACCGAGTGGTCCACATAGTTCAGGCCGATGCAGAAGATCCTGCCGGGGTTTTCAATAGGGGGCAGGTAGCTGATTTTTTCAAGGTCAATCACCGGTCCCTTGCCCAATGCTTCGGCTGCTTTTGCCAGCGCAGTACCGCCCTGGGCCAGCAACGCGTGCAGCGAGCCGGGAAAGCCGGCGTCGGTGGTCAGCAGGCCGTGGAAGTCCTGGCCCTGTAAAACGGCAAGGCCTTGCTGGCTGCCTTGTTTGAAGTTTAAAAATTGCATGAGGATGTCCCGGGTTAAAACTAAAAAATGAAATTCGTTCAGGCGGCTTGCGATTGCAGGGCAGGCGAGAAGTCGCGCGCGCAGGCCATGGTCAGCAGCTTTTCGGCGTCGGCATTTGCATCGCCGCGCCAGGCTACATGGTGGTCCGGCCGAATGAGTACGCGGTCGGCACCGTACAGCGCGCGCGCCTCGGCACTACCGCAAACCAGTAGCTCCAGCGGCATGCCCAGCGCTGCCGCAGCGCGCTGCCAGATGGCGGTATCGGCGGGGTTGGCGGGGTTGGCGGGGTTGGCGCTGCCACCCTCAGGGACAAAACACAGCAGCGTGTAGTCGCGCCCAAACAGGTCAAATATCGATTGACCACCCAGCCAGATGTGCGGTGCACGGGCTCCCGGCCGTGCAGAGGGCTGGTAGTGGTTGGGCTGGTCTGCGGGGGCCTCGCCCGGCTCTGCG
>JANYFF010000032.1 GCA_025362825.1 Polaromonas sp.
CTGCAAACCTGTCACCGCCGTGCGCCCCACGTAGTACGCGGCCAACATGGTTCTAAAGGGGCTGAAGGATGTGCCGCCGCCCACATCGCTGGCCAGACCGTAGGCAAAGCCCGTGCGGTTCGCACTCTGGTAATCAAAAAAGCCGCTGCCCAAAAACAAATTGCTGCTGGGGCTGACCGCCGCCGCTGCGCCGCTGGCGCGCATCAGCGCGCGGTCCTCGTCACTGAAGTGGATGCAATGGGCGTAGACCGCGCGCTCCCGCATCAGGCCGAAATCCGCGTAGGTCGCCAAATAGCTGCGCGCATCCGGAAACAGCTCGCGCGCCCATTTAATTTCATCCTTGTTTTCCGCCACATGCGATTGAATCCACACCTCGGGGTATTTGGCAGCCAGCTCCCCGGCGCCGCGCAGCTGGGCCGCACTGCAACTGGGGGCAAACCGCGGTGTGATGGCGTAGCCCAACCGACCCTTGCCGTGCCACTGCTTGATCAGCGCCTCTGTGTCGATCAGGCTTTGTTCGGTTGCGTTACGTGAACCGTCGGAGGCGCCACGATTGAGCACCTCGACCGGGGCATTGCGGTCCATCAGGCACAGGCCGGTGATCAGACGCAGCTGCCGGGCGTGCGCTTCGGTGAACAGGGCATGGACCGATTCGCTGTGCGAGGTGGCAAACGCCAACGTGGTGGTGACGCCGTTGCGCAACAGCTCCGCTATGAAAAACGTAGCTGCTTGCGCACTGTAATCGGGGGCTTCAAAGCGTTTTTCCTCAGGAAATGTGTAATGTTTCAGCCACGGCAACAAGCCGTCAGCGGGTGAACCGATGATGTCCGTCTGCGGAAAGTGAATGTGCATGTCCACAAAGCCGGGGACGATGATGCGCCCAGGCAGATGTTCCAGCGCGACATCGGGCCATTTATCCTTCAGATCGCGGTACGGTCCCACCGCCTGCACCACCTGCGTGCCATGGGCATCCGGCCCGACCACCAGCAAGCCGTCTTCTTCAAATACCGCCGAATGGCGTGGTTCGTGATCAGGGGCAAAGCGGAGGATGGCGGCGCGGTAGGCTTTCATGGTGAATGAGCTTAACCGCTCGCCCGGCCAAACCCTGACACGGCGTCAAATTAGGCCCGGCGCCCTATCTGCTTTGGTGAACAAGCGTCAGGGCAGTTTGCCCTGCACCCCTTGCACCAGCCAGTTCATTTTGCGAATCTGATCGTCGTTGAGCGTCTGGCCCCTGACGATTGCCTCTTTGCCTTGGTTGTCCAGCACGGTTTTCGTGGCATGGAACGGATGCAGTTTGTCCGCCGCAATGTCCTTTTGTCGTGCCAGTACTTCGGCCTGCACGGCCTTGGGCACTTTGGTGCCAAAGCCGTCGACCTTGATCATGCCCTCCTTGACGCCACCCCAAACGACACCACTTTGCCAAGTGCCGTCCAGCACGGCTTGGGTACGCTGGGTGTAGTACTGGCCCCATTGGTGGGTTACCGCCACGATTTGCGCATCGGGGGCAATTTTTCGCATGTCCGAGTGGTAGGCCACCGCCAGTTTGCCGCGTTCCTGCGCCGCGGCCATGATGGCCGATGACCCGGTATGAAAGGCAATCACATCCACGTTTTGATTGAACAGCGTCATGGCGGCGTCTCGCTCGCGCGTCGGATCAAACCAGACATTGAGCCAAACCACTTTGACCTTGGCCCTGGGGTTGACTGAACGCATCCCCAAAGTGAAGGCGTTGAGGCCCTGCAGCACTTCAGGAATCGGAAAGCCCGCGATGTAGCCCGCCAGGTTGGTGTGTGTCATGCGTCCGGCGGCGATGCCCGCCAGGTAACGACCCTCGTAATAGCGCGCATTGGCCACAGCGACATTGGGTGCCGTCTTGTAGCCGGTGATGGACTCGAATTTAACATCCGGAAATTCCTGCGCCACCTTGAGCGTGGGCTCCATGTAGCCAAAACTGGGCGTGAAAATGAGCTTGTGCCCGGTGGCCGCCAAATCGCGAATCACACGTTCAGCATCCGCCCCTTCGGCTACGTTTTCGACATAGGTGGTTTTAACCCGGGCGCCCAAGGACGCCTGCACGGCCCGGCGGCCCTCATCGTGCTGGCGCACCCAACCGGCATCGGTCAGCGGCGCCACGTAGACAAAGCCGACTTGCAGCGGTTCTTTGGCGGCGGCGGCCGACGGGGCAGTTTGTGAAAAAACGGGCGAAATAAAACAGGCGGCCGCAAGCGCGGCTACGAGGTTTTTGTACATGGTGGTCCTCTACATGGCTCCGAAACACAAAAAACAAGGCCCGCCGGAGCAGCGGGCCTTGAGACTATTTTAACGGTGCAGGGGTCGCGGCAAGTTAGCCCAATAATCGTTACTGAAAC
>JANYFF010000084.1 GCA_025362825.1 Polaromonas sp.
TTGCGGACTGCTTTACTCGGCACTGCTTGTGGCGGCGCTGACCAGCAGCATGGCCGAAGGTGCGGCGGTGATGGCGTTGTTTGCGCTGGGAAGCAGTGTCTCGCTGATGGCCGGGCCGTGGCTTTGGCTGCGTTTGCGCAAACAGGGCTCTGGCCAATGGGCGATTCGTCTGGCGGGTCTGGCGCTGCTGGCGACTTCTGTATGGGCCTTATGGATGGGGCTGGTCCACAACACCGCGCCTTGGTGTCTGACACCTTAAACACACCAATATGGTGCTTATCGTACCGGCCACTGGCCTCCCGGCGTGCTTGAAATAACTCTTACAATCCGCTTTTCCGGGGGCTACAAGCTTGCTCCGGCGCGTATTTCTGACATTTATTTACGGATCAAGCGTCATGATAAAAAAGAAGTTGTGGTCGGTTGCACTATTGGCCCTCGCATTGGCCGCATGCGGCAAAAAAGAAGAAGCTGTCGTCTCCACACCCGCTGCCGTCAGCAGCGCGCCAGTTGCGATCAGCGCGAACAGCGAGGAAAAAGCCCTCAACATCTACAACTGGCCCGACTACATCGCCAAGGATATGGTCGCCAACTTTGAAAAAGAGTCCGGCATCAAGGTCAATTACCAGACTTTTGAGAACAACGAAGCTCTGCAGGCCAAGCTGGTTGCCGGCAACACCGGCTACGACATCGTTGTACCCGGTGCCGTATTTGCCAAGCCGCAGATTGACGGCGGCCTGCTGCAAAAGCTCGACAAGGCCAAATTGGGCAACTACGCAAACCTTGACCCGGCCATCATGGGCAAGCTCGCAACCATTGACGCGGGCAACGACTACCTGGTGCCTTGGGCCTGGAGCTTCACCACAGTGGGCATCAACAAGGCAAAGGTTACCAAGGCGCTAGGGGGCACGCCGCTGCCCGCCAATGCATGGGAGCTGGTTTTCAACCCGGTCTACACCGCAAAGCTGAAAAGCTGCGGTATTGTCTTCCTGGATTCGCCAACAGAAGTGATTCCACCGGCGATGCATTACCTGGGCAAAAACGCTTATTCAAATGATGCGACTGACCACAAGGCTGCCGGCGAGATGCTCGCGAAGGTGCGGCCGCATATCCGCCTGTTCTCCAGCACCATGATTGACGATCTGGCTGGCGGCAAGGCCTGCGTTGCGCTGGGCTGGGCCGGCGATATAAACATCGCCAAGAACCGCGCCATTGAAAACAAGAACGGCAATGAGGTGGAAGCCTTGCTGCCCAATACCGGCGGCCTGATCTTCTTTGACAACCTGGCCATTCCCAAGGATGCAAAGCACCCCAACAACGCCCATGCCTTTATCAACTATTTTCTGCGCCCCGAAGTGTCCGCTTCGCTGACGAATGAACTAGGTTACGCCACAGCCAACAAGGCCAGCCTTGCAAAGGTCAAACCTGAAATCGCCAGCGACCAGGCTGTTTTCCCGGATTCTGCCAATTTGCAGAAGATGGTCTCCCCCGCAAGTTTCAGTAACGAGGCACGCCAGTCCATGAGCAACGTCTTCACGCTGTTCAAAAAAGGCAGCTGAACCTTGACCGGCTTTTTGCGGGCTGACCAGCTGGTCAAGCGTTTCGATGGCGCGGCCGCTGTCGATGAGGTTTCGCTGTCCATCAACAAGGGCGAGATTTTTGCCCTGCTGGGCAGCTCCGGCTGTGGCAAATCGACCTTGCTGCGCATGCTGGCCGGGTTTGAAACGCCGACTTCGGGCACGGTGACCCTGGATGGGGTGGACATCACCTCGCTTCCGCCTTACGAGCGGCCCATCAACATGATGTTCCAGTCGTATGCGCTGTTTCCGCACTTGAGCATCTGGGACAACATTGCCTTTGGCTTGCGACGCGAAGGCATGCCCGAGGCGCAGCTGGAGGCACGTGTTGAAGAAATGCTGCGCTTGGTGCAGCTAGAGACGTTTGCAAAGCGCAAACCGCATCAGCTTTCAGGCGGCCAGCAACAGCGCGTAGCGCTGGCCCGCAGCCTGGCCAAGAAGCCGCAACTGTTGTTGCTGGACGAGCCATTGGGAGCGCTTGATAAAAAGCTGCGTGAGCGCACCCAGTTTGAGCTGGTCAACATCATCGAGGCGGTGGGCGTGACCTGTGTCATGGTGACGCACGACCAGGAGGAGGCCATGGCCATGGCTTCGCGCATCGCTGTAATGAGCCACGGCAGGGTGCTGCAGATTGGCACGCCACGAGAAATCTACGAGCACCCGAACTGCCGTTTTGTGGCGGACTTTATCGGCAACGTCAACCTGTTCGAGGGCGAGCTGACGGTTGATGAGGTGGACCGCTGCGAAGTCACCACTGCTTACGGCGTCGTCAACGTCGGCCATGGCATCAGCGGGACGCCCGGCATGGCCGCTGCTGTCGCGGTGCGGCCCGAGAAAATTCATATCTCGAAAGCGAAGCCCGACGGCATCAGCGGCAACCTGTTTACCGGCAAGGTGCTGGAGATTGCCTACTTTGGCAGCTACAACACCTTCATCGTCGGCATCGGGGCGGGCGGGCGCACGATCAAGATCACCGAGACGAATACGGCGCGTCACGAGAGCAGCTCCATCACCTGGAATGATCAGGTGTTTTTCTGGTGGGACGACACCGCGCCCGTTGTGCTGACGCAGTAATAGCCGCTGGTGATGCAATGATGAAGTTCCTCGCGCGTTTGCAGTTCAGGCCCGGCCGGCGTTTGGTCATCGGTTTGCCCTACCTGTGGCTGCTGCTTTTTTTCGTGCTGCCATTCCTGATCCTGCTGCGCATCAGCGTCACCGACATGGGTTCGGGCATTGATCCTTTTGCGCCGCTTGTCGACACCGTTTCCGGGTCGTGGCGGCTGGTGTTACGGCTGCAGAATTACCTGTCCATCTTCAGCGATGGCAGTGATGCAACAGGCAACACGATTTATCTTGACGCCTACAAGACCTCCCTGAAATACGCGGCGCTCACCACGCTGTGCTGCTTGCTCATCGGCTATCCCTTTGCATACTTCCTGGCGCGATCGCGGCCGTTCATCAGGCCGGCATTGCTGATGCTGGTGATGCTCCCTTTCTGGACGTCTTTCCTGCTGCGTGTGTATGCCTGGAAGGGTATCCTGGCCGACCAGGGCGTGCTAAACAACCTGCTGATGGCCCTCGGGCTGATTCACGAGCCGCTGGTGATGCTCTACACCGATGCCTCGATGCTGATCGGCATGACCTATGTGTATTGCCCGTTCATGATCCTGCCGCTTTATGCCAACCTGGTGAAGATGGACGTGCGCCTGCTGGAGGCCGCGCATGACCTGGGTGCCAATGCGTGGCAGGCTTTCTGGCTTGTGACGGTGCCGCTCAGCAGGTCGGGCATCATCGCTGGATCCATGCTGGTGTTCATTCCGGCGGTCGGTGAGTTTGTGATCCCGTCGCTGCTGGGAGGCGCCGAAAACATCATGATCGGCCGCGTGGTGTGGGACGAGATGTTCAGCAGCAACAACTGGCCGCGCGCCGCCGCCTTGTCGGTGGTCATGATCCTGGTTATTCTGGTCCCGCTGGCGTTTTATTACCGATCGCGTGATGCGATGGACGCCCGTTGACATGCAAGCCGTATCACGCTTTTTCGGCAAGCATGCCAGCCGCATCTGGATGGGGTTGGTGTACCTCTTTCTATACATCCCGCTGTTCTTCCTGATTGTTTTCTCCTTCAACAGCACGCGACAGGACGGCGTATTTACCGGTTTTTCGCTGCGCTGGTACCAGGCGCTGGTTGAGGATTCGCGCCTGGTGGAGGGGTTTTTCCTGTCGCTCAAGGTGGCCCTGATGACCGGCACGCTCTCGGTCGTGCTGGGCTGCTTCGCCGCGTTTGTGCTGGTGCGCTACCGGCGCTTTTCAGGACGCACGCTGTTTTACGGCATGGTCAACGCGCCGCTGGTCATGCCGGAAGTCATCATCGGCCTGTCGCTGCTGCTGCTGATGGTGGCCGCACAGCGCACGCTGGGTTTTCCCGAGCGCGGTTTCGTTACCATCGTGTTGGGCCACACATTGCTGGGCATGGCTTACGCCACGGTGGTCATCCAGTCACGCCTGGTTGAAATGGACCGTTCCATTGAGGAGGCCGCGATGGACCTCGGTTGCCGCCCGATGCAGGTTTTCTTTCTGGTGACCCTGCCCAATATTGCGCCGGCGCTGGTATCAAGCTGGCTGCTGAGCTTCACGCTGTCGTTTGACGATGTGGTGATTTCTGAATTTTTATCGGGCCCGGGCGTGACGACCTTGCCGCAGGTCATCTTCAGCTATGCGCGGCGCGGTGTGAACCCATCCATTTACGCTGCGGCGACGATCCTGATTGCCGTCGTCTCCATCGGCATCATTGGCTACAGCCTCTTCATGGTCAGACGGCAAAAGCGCCTGGACCGCGACATCAGCGCCGCTGCGGCAGCGTAGCCAGCACGACGCCCGGCAACAAATTCCTAAGTCGGGCTGTTTTGGTAGTCAAATAGGTCTGTAGCCCGCTGTTTGCGGGCGTATTTAGCTCCTTTTTTGATAGTGAGTGCGAGGTGTACATAAGCCACAATTCGAGTCATGTCTGACACCACACACAACCCCGCGACCGGGACTTTGGCGACCAGCGCATGGCGCTACGTTTTCGTCTACGGCACGCTGCGCCGCGGTGAGCAGCGCGACATCAATGTGCTGATGCCTGCTCCTGTTTTTATCGCTTGCGCCCAGGTCGCTGGTACGCTTTACAACCTGGGCGATTACCCCGGGCTGCGTTTAGGCGGTAGCCAGCTGGTTTGGGGCGAGGTCTACCAGATAGCACCAGAGCTGGAGCGCCAGCTGGACGAGATTGAGGAAGTCTGGCCGCAGCAGACAGGCGAATATGCCAGGCGTGAGCTGCGCGTGATGGTCAGCGAAGTATCGGGTTCAAAGCTCGAGCACACCTGTTTGATTTATGAAATCGCCGGTCAGCGCACTGCTGGCATGCCCGTCATTGCATCCGGGGACTGGCTCAGGCGCTAGCGCGACATCGGTTGTATTGACGCTTTTCAGGTACGAAACATGCTTGTAATCGCCAGGAAACTGGCGGGTATAGCTATTGAATGGATAGTATTGTTCTTGAGGTACCCACCCGCTTCAATTCACGGCAGTCGGTTGTCGGGTTCAATTTCACCATCAGTAGCTGAATTTCACATTATGAAAAATAAAAATGCTGCACTGCAAGGTAATTTCTCGATACAAGAAATTAAATTTTGTATCGCGAAAATAAAATCGTAAGCCATTGATTTTAATGAATTTAATATTTTGTCTTATATAAGACATAAGAGTAGATAAAGTCTTGTAGAAGACATAAACTTACGCCAGTCATTCAAGTTTCCATTTTCAATGTCTTCTTTAACCCACGGAGCGCACCATGCCACAAACCCTCACTGAACAACTGAGCCGCGACCAGCAGATTTCTGCCCTTGAAAAAGACTGGGCCCACAACCCCCGCTGGAAGGGCATCAAACGCGGCTACAGCGCTGCTGATGTCGTGCGTCTGCGCGGGTCGTTCCCCATCGAGCACACCCTGGCACGCCGCGGTGCAGAAAAGCTCTGGGACCTTCTGCACACCGAGCCTTATGTGAACTGCCTCGGCGCCCTGACCGGTGGCCAGGCCATGCAACAGGTGAAAGCTGGCGTGAAGGCGATTTATTTGTCGGGCTGGCAAGTCGCCGCCGACAACAACACCTACTCAGCCATGTACCCGGACCAGTCCCTGTACCCCGTTGACTCGGTGCCAAAGGTTGTCGAAACCATCAACAACACCTTCCGTCGTGCTGACGAAATCCAGCACTCCAAGGGCATTGATGCTGGCGACGCCGGTTATGTCGATTACTTCGCCCCTATCGTGGCCGATGCCGAAGCCGGTTTCGGCGGCGTGCTGAATGCGTTTGAGTTGATGAAGGCCATGATCAAGTCCGGTGCCGGCGGCGTGCACTGGGAAGACCAACTGGCTTCGGTCAAGAAGTGCGGCC
>JANYFF010000096.1 GCA_025362825.1 Polaromonas sp.
TGGAACAAATCCCGCCCCGCGCGAGGACGGATCGGACTCGGCGCATCGTGGAGCGTCTTGGAAGTTAGAAATCACCAAGCATGCAGTTCGTTGACTCAGTTGTAGGCAGGAATTCCGAGAAGTTGTGATGTTGGCTTAGGGCGCGAGATGTTCGCGTAGTTGGCTGTGAAGCTGGCATAGCAGACACTGCACGCCCCTTGCTGGCAAACATAACAGGCCTAAGCGCGTACTAAACCGTAATAGTTTATGCAGCGGCAGGATTCACCTGCCTTGTTGCTTTTATGACTTATTGACGAATAAAAATTAAGGGGGTAGGTGCGCCAAAAGCGGCACGCACTTGGCATCCAAATTAAAATTGAGCCTATTCGGACGCAATGAAAGTTGCGATGCCTCTTAGGTGCTACTCAGAGGCTGAAAATCGAACCAATCGCATTCGGAACTTCGCCGAACGTGTCTCAGTTGGCTTGAATAGAGCCGGGGCCTTCACCAGTCGATCGTGGCTGTTCTCGGAAGGTGCACCTAGGACGGGCTGAGAAACGTTATCAATATGTGGTGGTCCGGCACGGACTGCTGCGAGCCTGCTTGGGCTGCATGCTTTCTGCAATGGCGCAGGATGCGATGTAGACGGGTTGAGCGTCCTTGAACGCAGAAGGTCTCACGAGAGGCCTTCAACCGTGTTGTCCGTAGTGGGACGGCGCGGCCAGTTCAAGGCCCAACATGGAAACAATCCGCTCGCGCAAAAAATGCAGTTTCAAAAAATCCCAAATCTCTCAGGCAATACCCAAGCCGTCGCTCTATAACGTCCATGGCGTTGTAGAAAACCCGGATTTCGTGATGGTGCGCCCCGCAGGCACCAAGGGCGAAATCTCCCTGACTGTGCGTGCCCATTGCATCGGCAAGGGCCAGTGGGTTGCGGCAGCCACATGGGGCAGCCTGAGCGGTCATCTACCCTTTGATGGCCGCTACCCCAGCAAATGGTCCGAAGTGTTCAAGAGCCGCAGCGAGGCCGTTGAACACGCCGTCAACTTGGCACTGCGCCAGATCAAGGACCAGCTCGGGAAACTGGCCGACACCACGGAATGGCGCAGCAAGATCAAGGCAGTGAAGGCGTGGGCAGTCGATGCCATCGAGCAAACCCGCCGCCATGACGAAACCCTGCCCCTGCATGGCTGCACGGTCATCGACCTGTGTGCAGGTGGTCTGGGTGGCTTCGGACTGGGCCTGACCAGCCTTGGCGCAGAACTGCTGTTAGCTTGCGAGATCGACCCCGAAGCCCGCTCTGTCTACCAGCAAAATATCAAACCGCGCCAGATGCACGCTGACCTGTGCTCGCTGGATGGCACCAAGCTGGTTTGCCACATCCTGACGCTGGGCCTGCTGTGCCAAGCATTCTCTACTGCTGGCAAACGCAAAGGATTTGCCGATCCCGTGCTGGCAGAGGTGTATCGCCACACCATGCGTCTGTTGCGTGAAATCACCGCCAAGGTGGTGATCATCGAGTGTGCCCGTGAGTTCCTGACACAGGATGGTGGCAAGAATGCCGACGAGGTGCGCGAGCTGCTGATGCAGTGCGGCTACCGCGTGCAGCACCGCACACTAAACGCCGCTGGATTCGGTGTGGCGCAAAGCCGCGAACGCTCCTTCATCGTGGCAACCCGCTTGGGCCTGCCAGTGGACGACATCATGGGCTACGTGTTCCCCGTTGAGCAGGAGCCTACCGCGACGGTGGAGGACATCTTGGAGACCAATGTCCCACACACCATCACGGATGACCAGTTCACGCTGCACGCCGAACTGCCGACCGAACGCCGCACCATGTTGGCCGAAGTGGGCTTGCTCAAAACCGTCAAAACTCAGGAACTGCGCGACGCACAGGGCTACCGCCTTTACAGCCCCAAGGGACTCGGTGCCACGCTCACTGCCTCTGGCGGTGGCCGTGCCGCCTGCACGGGTGCCTACCTTGTCAACGGCCACGCCCGTGGCCTGACACCCCGTGAGGCAGCCCGCATGCAGGGCATGCCGGAATGGGCCGCCCACCACCCGACCACCAGCCATGCCTTGAAGCACGCGGGCAATGCCGTCGCCGTGCCGGTTGCCCGCGAACTGGGCCGC
>JANYFF010000275.1 GCA_025362825.1 Polaromonas sp.
TAGCCGCACTGCGGTACGTCGTGCTTGATCCAGGCTACCTGCAACGGGTGGGTGTTGTTACGCGACAGGCTTTCGATGGTGGTGACCTTCTTACCCACTACCGCAGACACCGGGGTCTGGCAGGACCGGACAGGGTTGCCGTCAAGATGAACGGTACAGGCACCACAGAGCGCCACGCCACAGCCAAACTTGGTGCCGGTCATGCCGAGCTCATCGCGTATGACCCACAAAAGAGGTGTGTCGGGCTCAGCATTGACTGAAACGGCACGGCCGTTAACGTTGATTTTTGTCGTCATGGGGAATCCTCTTTTTGTAGTGGCTATCGTCAAACTTATCCGGGCTGAGTTCGAGGCAACGCATCGCCCCCGGCACATCGGATGCTACGACTGCACCACTACAGACATCCAAGTAGAAACCCTTGGACAAGACCCAGGCGAGCAACATTTTCTCAAGTTGAGACAATCCGCCAGCCGCCCGGCAGCGGATCCGATCTTTGCCCGCCTGCCGCGCCAGCTACCGGACCGTAAAAGCCGGCGGGCGTTTTTCAAGTCGGGCACGAATGCCTTCGGTCTTGTCTGCCGTTGCAAACAGCAACTGAAAATACTTGCGGTCAAATTGCAGGCCCTGCTCAAGCGGCAGGCTCATGCTTAAAATCACCGATTCCCGATTCCCGATTCCCGATTCCCGATTCCCGATAACCCGCAATGCGCTGCAGGTCATCAACATCAAGGAAAAACTACCGGCACCCGATATCGTGATGATCCGTCGGCCCGACCGGCCCTTGACCCCCGCGGCCGACCATTTTTGCGACCTGATGAAACGCGGCCTGCCGGCTTCCTGATGCTGACTGCTTCTTCACTCGCTTCTACACTCAATAGCGCAGCCGCCCGTCGCTGCCAATCACGCCGATATCGACAAACGTGCTGCCCACATTGCCCTTTGAGAAATCGACCCGGAAGCCGCCAAAATCAAGCTCGCCCATGCTGTGCAGCGTGCTCGCCAGGACTGAAGGACTTGGGTCCTTGTCTTTCATTCGCCGCACCGCCTCGGCCACCGTGCGCGCCGTGATGTAGCCCTCCAGGTGAAACGGCGTGTACTCCTGCAACTGCGGGTACAGAGCCTTCATGGCCACCTGAAAATCGCGGTGCAGGGGCAGCGTCCGGCCATTGGGATTGGGGAAAGTCTGGGCAATACCTACGCCGCGTGCGCCCTCCAGCCCGGCCAGCTTGACGATCAGCGGTGCCGGCACATACGACAGCACAAAGATGGCCTGCGACACACCGCCCTTGCGCAGCGCCGCCACGCCGTCGGCCATGAAGCGCGGCGTGCCGACAATCAGCACGCCCTGCGGGCTTTGCGTGCCGACTTCCTGGCTGGCTTTGGCCAGATCCGCCGGTGCAATGGCCGACTTCACGCCCTTGATGTCCACCCCCTCACCCAGCGTTGCCACCTGCCGGGCCACCGCCATGCCCGAGGTGCCCACCGGCAGGTCTTCGTAGAGTACCGACAGGCGGCGTATGCCCAGTGTGCGCACGTGGTTGATGATTTTTTCAATCTGCTGCTTGTCGCCAGCGCGGATGTGGAACAGCTTTGGATGGCCAGGTGCGCGAAAACTCTCTGCACCGGGGATGGCATTCATCACCACAATGTCTGAACTGTCGAGCAGCTTGTCGTCCAGCATGCGCTTGACGGCGGCCGAGCCTATGGGCGACAGCAGCGCCAGCGGCTTGTCCTGCAGTGCCTTGCCAAACTGTTCGACAAATACATCAACACTGAAACGGTCATCGGCTTCTGAAAACGCGATCCGGTGACCATTGATGCCGGTCTTGTTAGCCTGGTTGACAAAGGCCTTGATGCCCTGGTTGACCTGTGTCGCGTCCGCGGTGGGCAGTACGGTAAAGGGCCCGATCTGTACCAGCTTGATGTCGGATGCGGCCAGTGCCGGAGCCATGCCCGCCAGACCCAGCCACAGGGTCGCAAGCGCCCCACGTAAAAGTCCCCGACCGCCCGACTCGCTGCCTTCCCGTCGATAAAACGAAAAATTGGATTTGAATACCTGCACTGTTGTCTCCTGTCTTTTTGTCAATCGCCCGGTGGCGACCAGCGCCGAATTTAGGCACTTCAGAAGACTTCAGACAGATGGCAAAAACCATTTGGCGATACCCGGCAAGCATCGCCTCCAGAGATCCAGCGTTCAGCCCGCGGCGACGCGATCCCTGATTTGCTGCAAGGCAGCCGGGTCGTCCATCGTCGTCAGGTCGCCCACGTCCCGGTCTTCACACACGGCCTGAATCGCGCGACGCAGCAGCTTGCCGCTACGCGTCTTGGGCAGAAGCGACACAAAGCGCACACGCGCGGGCCGGGCCACTGCGCCCAGGTCGCCATCTACGCGCTTCATAATCTCGCCTTCGAGCTTCCTGGCTGCCGCCGCATCGGTCAGCGCAGCGGAATCCCGGGGCACGACAAAAGCCATGGCAACTTGGCCCTTGAGCTGGTCGGCCACGCCGACCACGGCGACTTCGGCCACGCCTGCATGGCCCGAAATGCTTTCTTCGATCTCGCGCGTACCCAGCCGATGGCCTGCAACGTTGATGACGTCATCGGTGCGGCCCAGGATGAAGTAATAGCCGTCTTCATCGCGTATGCCCCAGTCGAAGGTTGAATAAACCATCTTGCCGGGAACAGACTTCCAGTAGGTGTTGACGAAGCGTGCGTCGTCCTTCCAGATGGTTTGCATAAAGCCGGGCGGCGTCGGGCCTTCAATCACCACCACGCCTTTTTCATTCGGCTGGGTCAGCTCTTCGCCGGTGGATTCGTGAAGAATCTTTACCTTGTAGCCGTACATCGGTATGCCGGGACTGCCAAACTTACTGGACTTTTTCTCGATGCCGTTGGCCGAACCTGTCACCAAGGTGATGATGGGCCAGCCCGACTCTGTCTGCCAGTAGTTGTCGATGATGGGTACATTCAGGCCCTCGCTGATCCAGCGCGCCGTTGGCTCGTCCAGCGGTTCACCGGCCAAAAATAGCGCACGCAGGCTGCTGAGGTCGTATTTTTTTAGCAGTGCCGGGTCTTGCTTCTTGAGCACGCGCACCGCTGTCGGTGCGCTGAACATCGCGGTCACCCTGTACTTCTCGACCAGGCTCCACCAGATGCCTCCATTGGGCTGGCCGTCCATGCCTTGCGTGGGCAGGCCCTCGTACATGATGGTGGCCATGCCGGCAATCAGCGGGCCATAGATGATGTAGCTGTGACCCACGACCCAGCCAATGTCGCTGGTTGAGAAATAGGTTTCGCCGGCACGCCCGTCAAAAATGTGCTTCATGCTGGCCGCCAGCGCCACGGCATAGCCGCCAGTGTCGCGCTGCACGCCTTTGGGTTTTCCGGTCGTGCCGCTGGTGTAGATGGTGTAGCTGATGTCGGTTGAATCGAGCCACACGCAGTTCACCTGGGCGGCCATATATTTGGCGCGCAAGTCGTTCCACAGCAGGTCGCGGCCCTCGACCAGCTCCATAGGGGCCAGCTGGCGGTCTGCCAGCAACACGGCTTCAGGCTTGTGCTGTGCCAGCCGTATAGCTTCATCGAGCAACGGCTTGTAAGCCACCACCTTGCCACCGCGCGAGCCGGCATCCGCGCTGATGATGACTTTTGGCGTTGCGTCGTCAATGCGCGAGGCCAGCGAGCCGCTGGCAAAGCCGCCAAACACCACGCAGTGGATGGCGCCCAGTCGCGCACAGGCCAGCATGGCAAAAGCAGCCTCGGCAATCATGGGCATGTAGATCAGCACGCGATCGCCCTTGACAACACCCATGGCCAGCAGGCTGGCGGCCATGCGCTGCACTTCAAGGTGCAGTTCCTTGAAGCTGTAGGTCTTTTCCACCCCGGTCTCACTGGATACATAGATCAGCGCCGCCTGGTCGCCGCGGGTGGCGAGGTGACGGTCGACAGCGTTGTGGCACAGGTTGGTCTGCCCGCCCTCAAACCAGTGGGCAAATGGCGGCTTGTCGTCATTGCAGACGCGGGCAAAGGGCTGGTGCCAGTCGATGAGCCTGGCCTGCTCGGTCCAGAAGGCGTCGGGCTGGTCTATGGAATGGCGGTAAAAGTCTGCATAGCTGGTCATGTCTTGTCTCCGTTATTTCATTTTCAATTCGTTGCGCCGACCACGCCCGTTCGGGCTGAGCTTGGCCTATCCTGAGCTTGTCGAAGGGTCGAAGCCGCCTCCCGAGCTATCTATCCCTTCGACAAGCTCGGGGCGAACGGTCAGCGGGTAACAGTCCCTAAATCTTCACAATCACGCGGCCGCGCACCTGGCCGGCCATCAGCGCGTGGGCTTTTTCAACAGCACGCTCCAAAGGTACTTCTTCAATCATGCTTTCAAGCTTTGCGGCGTCCAGGTCTGTTGCCAGGCGCGACCAGGCCTTTTGGCGTAAGGCGATGGGCGCCATCACGCTGTCGATACCGCACAGCGTCACACCGCGCAGAATAAACGGCATCACCGTTGAGGGGAAATCTGCGCCCTGCGCCAGCCCGCAAGCGGCCACCACGCCGCCGTAGCGAGTCTGCGCGCAGGCATTGGCCAGCGTGTGCGAGCCCACGGCGTCCACCACCGCAGCCCAGCGTTCTTTTTGCAGCGGCTTGCCGGGGGCCGACAGCGTGGCCCGGTCAATCACGCTGGCGGCGCCCAGCTGCTTCAAATACGCTTCTTCAGCAGCCTTGCCGGTGGCAGCCACCACGTTGTAGCCCAGCTTGCCCAGCAGGGCGACGGCCACGCTGCCCACGCCGCCGGTAGCACCCGTCACCAGCACCTCACCCGACGCCGGCGTGACGCCGTTCTTTTCAAGTGCGAGCACGCACAGCATGGCGGTGTAGCCCGCCGTACCAATCGCCATCGCCTGGCGCGTGCTGAAGGCGGCCGGCAGTTTGACCAGCCAGTCGCCCTGCAGGCGGGCGCGCTCCGACATCAAACCCCAGCGCGTCTCGCCCAAACCCCAGCCGTTGTGTACAAAC
Source organism: Polaromonas sp. (assembly GCA_025362825.1). Classification (GTDB taxonomy): domain Bacteria; phylum Pseudomonadota; class Gammaproteobacteria; order Burkholderiales; family Burkholderiaceae_C; genus Polaromonas. The sequence goes on from JANYFF010000275.1 coordinate 5,008, forward strand.
CTGTCACCCGGTTTCCAGCTGGCGTGGCTTGACTCCAGCACCGTGCCCGCACCATCCACGCCGGCCACCATGGGCCAGCTGCGCACTACCGGGCCGGTGTTGGTGATTGCCAGACCGTCCTTGTAGTTCAGGGTTGAGTAATCCACCCGGACCAGCACATCGCCAGCGGGCAGCTGGGCGTCGTCGGTGTCGGTGATGGCGGCCGCAAAGCCGGCGTCTGTCTTGTTGAGCTGAAGTGACTTGAACATGGCGTGTCTCCTGCAAACGATGAAATCTCAAAACTGAATTCATAATTATGGATAACGGGCTTGCTACAGGCTGACGGCCAGCACCCGCCGCTGGCAGGATGAGGCTATTTACTCCTTATTTAATAGCAAACTATGCCCGGTACATCGGGGCAGGTGGCACTTTCTATACCTGAAACAGACTTTTTTGGGCTGCTTGAGACGGTTTTGAAAGGTTTCTGGCCTGTTTTTGCCACTTTTACCTGTCAAACAGGGCTCCTGCCCCGGTGCTATGGGCATAATTTGCTATTAAATAAATAGCATTGAAAACGCAGGACCAGGTCGGCGGTGTCAGTCTGCCTTGATCCCTGCGCTTTGAATAACCTTTGCGTAGCGCGCCCGGTTGGCCGCTAACTGGTCCACCGCATCATTGCCGGTCATGGCGATGACCTGCATGTCCAGCCCTTGCAGCCGCGCCTTGATGTCCGGCTGCTACAGGGTCTTCAGCATCGCGGCCTGCAGGGGTTTCACCACGGCATCGGGCGTGGCGGCCGGCACCATGGCGATCTGCATCGCTTCAAACTCCATGCACTTCAAGCCGACCTCGGCCACCGTCGGCACGTTCGGCAACAGCGAGGTGCGCCTTTGAAAAACCAGAAGGACAAGGTAGGGATTAACGGGCAGTCATAGACACCACGGGATGATGCAGAGGTGGGCCAGAAAATGAATATTGCCGCTGGCGCGAACGTCCCGGAATGGAGGTGTGTCCGATCAAACATCAACAGACCCAACCTCTTCAGTGGCAAATTTCGCCGGCATCACAATCTCGAGCATCTCCACGTCATCACTGTGTCCAACCTCGCGATGGCGTATCGATGGCGGCTGGTACACGCACGAGCCGGCCTCCAGCCGCACAAGACCCTGCCCCTCGTACTCAAACTCGATCCAACCCTTGAGTACGTACACCAGCTGAAAGTTGGCGTGATGCAAATGCGGTTTTCCGACATACGGTTCACCCGGCACCGCACGTATGACATGCGCCACCACCTGCCCATCCGTGGCCTGCTCCATGCCGAGATCGCGGTATTCAAAAAATGCCCGCAGGCCGCGCGTGAATTCGGCACCGCTTGCGTGGGTGACGGTGAAGGTGGAAGTCGTCATGGATGGCCTCAGTTAGAGCGAATGGCAGGGAGAGTTACGCAGTTGTCTGGGATAAAGTGAGCAGACGTCCATGCCCTGGATCAAGCCTTGCCCTATCGTGAACTGGTGGCTCACGCAAAAAACCACCCTTAAAAGCCACCGGTCAGGTCAACAGTCATAAGGGCAAGCGCGGCATCAACGTCAGGCGCGTTATAAGCCGCATAGACTGCGCTAGGAATTTCAGTGCCTGATGCAGGTTGATCTGTCATGTGAGATAGGTGAGGAGAAGCAAAATAATGGAATGCAGCCTGACCATCTGTATCACCCAGTTTATAAAAAGTGCTGCGACAGAGGGCGGCTAGGTGCTGACTCACCTTGTGACGGAACACCCCCATCCAGTATTAGAATTACGTTGTTACGTTTATTCACAATCACACAGTTACTAAGCGGGTGAGCGCCACAGGCAACCAACAATGAAATTAATTCAGCGGCATATATTGGCATGCCTATTGGCCTTGATGACATTGACGGCATTACCATCTGTTTCGATTGCTCAGCCCTCCTCGTGTTCTATTCCCGGCAAAGACGGCACGACCTTCATTGCACCATCGTATTACCCAGGCAATGCAACTGCTAATGCGGGGCAACGTAATATTACTTTAGGACCGCTTTCAGTCGCAGCCAACGCTGGAAGCACCGCTATCGCCGTCGGCGATCTGGTACTGGTCATTCAGATGCAGGACGCCCAGTACAACAATGGCAACAGCATAGTTTTTGGCGACGGGTCAACCGGCAGGGGCTGGACGGCCATCAACAACAGCGGCAAATATGAGTTCCGCCTGGTTACGGCCGTAGCGGGCACGGTTATCACCGTGGATCAAAATCTTGCGAACACTTACACCCGATCCGCACCCAGCGCTGGCAACACTGCAAGCGAAAACGGTAACAGGCGCTTTCAGGTCATTCGGGTGCCCCAGTTTTCAAACGTCACGTTGCCAGGGGGCACCATTTCGCCCCCCGCCTGGGATGGCGAAATCGGCGGTGTCTGGGTCATTGACGTCGCAGGAAGTCTGGCCATGGCAGGCACCACAATTAGCGCTGCTGCCTTGGGTTTTCGGGGCGGCGGTGGTTTGCCGAACGGTGTTGTTTCTGGAGCTGTCGATTACGTCAATACAGCTGCAGCTGCGCTAGCTTTACCAGGTGGCGCAGGCACCTGCAACGACGGTACCAATAATAATGTCGGCACCTTCAAGGGAGAAGGCATTGCCGGCACGCCGCGCTACATACGCCGGCTGGCTTTTCCTGGAGCGAACAACTATGAGTCAACGTACTCCTATCAGGACCTAGGCCTGTCAGGTTACGCTGCAGGTGGCGACCTGGCACGAGGCGCTCCCGGTAACGCAGGCGGCGGTGGCACCCAGCACAATGCCGGCGGAGGCGGTGGCTCCAACGTCGGGCTGGGGGGCTTGGGCGGCAATACCTTTGCTTTTTACAACAATGGCGGCACATGTGTAGCCTTCGGCGGGGGAAACCCAAATCCTTTTAATGCCTGCAATGGTGATGGCGCGCGCAATATGGGCGGGTTAGGCGGAGGGGTGCTGGCATCGTCCATCAACGCTCTGATCATGGGTGGCGGTGGTGGCGCAGGTGATAACAACAATGCCTGCGATAACAACGGCACAGCCCAGGCTGCCGGTGGAAACGGTGGGGGAATCATTTTCGTCCGCGCGGGTGCCATCACTGGCGCTGGTAGCCTGCTTGCGAACGGCCAGAACGGCTTGCCTGGGGGGCGAGACGCAGCAGGTGGCGGCGGGGCTGGTGGCACGGTCGTCGTACTGACTGCCACCAACAATCCCGCCCTGACTATTCAGACCAATGGCGGTCAAGGTGGCAATACAGGCTGGTCAGGATCAGGCGGAACAGCCGGTGCAACGCAGTTGCGCGCCGGCGAAACTCAGGGACCAGCAGGCGGCGGCGGCGGTGGCTCGGTGGTTAATTCCAACAACATCACATTTGGAACCACGCCGCAATTTACCGGCGGCGCGTCTGGTGCAACCTTTCCATCAAGCACCACAGCTATTTTTAACTCGTATGGTTCAGGGTCCGGCGGCGGCAATGCTGCCACTGTGCCATTTGTTCCGACTTCCCAATCGTTTGCCAGTGCCTGTCTGCCGACTCTTGTAACCACCAAGTCCACCACCACGCCGCAGCTGATTGTCCCAGCCGCAACGACCGCGACCTATGTCATCACAGTCACCAACACCGGTCCTGGAGGTGCAGCAGGCGTAGGTATCACTGATACATTGCCAATACCTTTTACCCGAAGCAGTGCAAATGCGACGGTGACATCAGTAACAGTGGCAGGACCCAGCCCGGCCCCAATGGCTGGTACCAGCGCGCCCAATATTGGAACTGCCGGCGGAACGGTCGCCAATTCATTCGTGGTTCCCGCAGGGACAGTGGTCACCTTTACATTCGTTGTCAATCTGAATACCACCACTGTTGCCACCTATCAAAATACCGCGACAGTCGCCTTCAGCGATCCATTTCGTACGGCTACATCCGTGGTGTCGAGTCCTGGTGGCACTTATGCAAACGGGTCAGGACCAATCGGTGGCAGCAATTACGCTTCAGCCTCGTCTACAGCTGAAG
>JANYFF010000162.1 GCA_025362825.1 Polaromonas sp.
TAAACGCAGCCGGGTAGGCCACCCAGATGCCATTTATGCCGATGCGGTGGCTGGTGAACCATGCCACCGGCACTTCAATCAACGCGATGCAGAGGATGGATATGGCGGTGGGCACCAGCACCGAGCCGCTGGCGCGCATGATGCCGGACAGCACCGAGGCCATGCCGAAGATGATGCTGCTCCACAGCATGATGTGCAGCAGCGTTTGCGCCAGATCAATCACCGGCTCACTGGTGATAAAGAAGCCCATCAAGTGGCGCGAGAACAGGTAGCCGATGACCACCAGCGTACCGGTCAGCACCAGATTCATCAGCAGGCCGGTGCGCGCAATGGCGCCCAGCTCGTCGGCGCGGCCGGCGCCAATCGCCTGGGCACCCAGGATGGACGCGGTAATGGCAATCGAGATCGCGGGAAACTGCACATAGGCCACGACCTGGTTGACGGCACCATAAGCCGCCGTGGCGCTTGAACCGTAGCTGTTAACCATCGACAGCAGGGCCACCTCGGCCAGCGAGATCACGATCATCTGCACACCGGTCGGTACGCCGATCTTGAGCACGGTTTTGAGGATATTGCCGTTGATGCGCATGTGGCGAAAAAATTCTGCGTCCGGTGCGAGCGGGCTTTTGATGCGCCGCAACCTGAAGGCCAGCCAGCTGGTGGCAATAATCATTGACAGGACCGATGCCACGGCGCCGCTGGCTACGCCGAGCTGCGGCAGGCCGCCCCAGCCGCGTATGAGCGCCGGTGTGACGATGAGGCCGACGATGGTTGAAATGCCCAGCGTATACAGCGGGCTGACCGTGTCACCCACACCGCGCAGCATGGCCGTGGCCAGCAGGTAAACGAAAAGTCCTGGTCCGGCAACCATCATGATGCGGGCATACAGCGTGGCGTCCGGCAGGATGTCCGCAGGCGTGCCCAGTGCCCGGAGCAGCGGGCCGGTAAAGCCGCCACCGAACACCGCGACCAGCACCCCAAAGGCCAGGCCCACGCTGAGGGTGGTGCCGGCGATCGCCTTGACCTTGCCGGCGTCGCCAGCCCCCCAAGCCTGTCCGATCAGCACCGAAGCGCCGGCACCCAGGCCAATGGTGAAGGCGATAAAGAAAAACAGGATGGGGAAAAAGCTCGACACCGCGGCCAGCGCGCCCACGCCCAGCATCTGCCCGACATACACGTTGTTAAGCGTGCCTGACAACGACTGCAGGGTGTTGCTGAGCAGCATGGGCGCCAGAAAGGCCAGGAAGGTCTTCCACAGCGGCAGGCCGTCTGCCGGCGGCGGGTGCCTTCGGCTACCGGCGGGTGGTGTGACCATGGGCGGGATCGGGTCCATCGGTAGCGGGCGGTGCAGCAATCTCGCCGGCGACGCGCACGCCGTCTTCACGCACATTGGACTCAAGGGCGTGGTCGAGCGCTGCCATGTCGGGTGTTTTCATGGCTGGCTCCAGCTTGTGGCGGCCAGGCCGGCCAGATGGTTGCGCACGTCGTCGGGCCACGGTCGTACCAGGGCGTCAAACCGCTGCTGGTCGTCGGCAAACAGGGCGCGGGTGGCTTCTTCGAAGTCGGCCAGCTCGCTGGCGATGTTGCTCATGAAGCGGTAGGCGGCCTCGCGCGCCGCACGTGCGGTGTCGCGGCCTTCGTTGGCCTTGCGGCTTTCATCGACCAGCCGGCGCAGCGAAACCGAGGCGCCGCCGGGCTGGCGGTTCAGCCAGTCCCAGTGGCGCGGCAGCAGCGTGATTTCTCGTGCGACCACGCCCAGCTTGGGCCGGCCGACCGCACGCGCGGCGCCTGCGTCTGGCGCAGCAGGGGGCAGTGCCTCGTCTGTCGGGGCGTCGGGGCGCAGGTCAAAGTCAATGCATTCACCGTCGGCGTCATTGAAAACGCGGACAGATATGTCTGGCGCCAGCCGCATGGCGCGCAACCTGGCCAGTACGTCCTGACGCGGCCCGGCGGCAACCTGGGTGAAGCCTGCGAAAGCGGTAAGGGTCTCAGAAGGGGAAGTGTTCATTCGTGGTTTGCTCAACGGTCAATTGTTCAGTAATTTTCGGAGAATAAAATTCTATCCGGGTTTAATTTATTTGTATATTGTCCGGGTAATAATTTTTTCAATTTGCAGCCAAATTGACGCGTGACTTAACTAAATAATGGTCGAAAGTGCCTGAAGCCCCTGAAATATGTCCGCCTATAGCTATCAAATTAGTAGTAAAAAATATAGATCAATGTTTTAAAAGAGCGGAAAAGCGTGCGTTTTGACAGGAGCGTTTTCTTCTAACTACCGAATCATCTGAACACCCAATTTAATATTCTTTTGAGAGCTAATAAAAAGGCGCTAAATTCATAGCTTGTTAAAACAAGAGCCAAATCGCCTCCGTAAGAAGCGCCTAGGCCAATGTGCATCTTCATGATTGAGCTCAAAGGTATTTTTCAGACTTACAAAGGCCAGGCCGGACCGGTGGAGGCGCTTCGCGGCGTGGACCTGCACATTCATCCTGGTGAAATTTTCGGCGTCATAGGCCGCAGCGGCGCAGGCAAGAGTTCGCTGGTGCGTGTCATCAATTTGCTGAACCGCCCAACCGCAGGCCAGGTCATCGTCGCCGGACGCGAATTGGCCTCGCTGGGTGGCGACGAACTGCGCGTGGCGCGGCGCGACATCGGCATCATCTTCCAGCACTTCAACCTGCTGTCGTCGCGCACGGTGTACGGCAATGTGGCGCTGCCGCTGGAGATTGCCGGCATGACGGCGGCCGACATCAAAACGCGGGTTGACCCGCTGCTTGACCTGGTGGGCCTGGCCGGCCTGCGCGACCGCTATCCAGCAGAAATAAGCGGTGGGCAAAAGCAGCGCGTCGGCATTGCACGCGCGTTGGCCAACCGGCCCAAGGTGCTGCTGTCTGACGAAGCGACGTCAGCCCTGGACCCTGAAACCACGCGCTCCATCCTCGGCCTGCTCAAACAGATCAACAAGGAGTTTGGCCTGACGGTGGTGCTGATTACCCACCAGATGCAGGTCATCAAACAGGTAGCCGACCGCGTGGCGGTGATTGATGCGGGGCGCATTGTTGAAAGCGGCCCGGTGATCGACGTTTTCACGCGGCCGCAGCACCCGACCACGCGCAGCTTGATTGCAGAGATCGTGCCCCAGGACCTGCCCGAAAGCGTGCTGGCGCGTATCCGCACGCTGATGGGCGCCAAGCGCGAAGAGCCCGGCCACCACGCCCAGCTGTTGCGTCTGGCATTTGCCGGGGGTGACTCTGACCGGCCGCTGCTGTCGGACGTGATTCGCCGCTTTGGCATTGACCTGTCCATCGTGCACGGCCAGGTTGACGAAATCCAGGGCCAGCCTTTTGGCACGCTGGCGGTGTTTGCCCGCGGCGCACGCGAGCAGCTCTCGGCAGCCGTGGCGCAAATGCGCGCAGCTGGCGTGCATGTGGAAGAAGTAGTTGAAGACGTGGCGGGCGACTCCAGCCTGGAGGTAGCACATGTTTGATAATTTTTCGCAAGCCATGCTGGAGCTGTTCGCCCGTTCACTCTGGGAAACCATCGTCATGGTTGGTATTTCTGGTCTGGTGGGCGCGTTGATTGGCGTGCCGCTGGGCGTGTTTTTGCGGCTGACCGATACCGGCGGCGTGCTTGAAAACCGCAGCGTCAACCGCATTGCGGGCGGCATCGTCAACGCGGTGCGCTCGACGCCTTTCATCATCCTGCTGGTCGCCATCATTCCGTTCACGCGCTTCATCACCGGCTCGTCCATCGGTACAGCCGCCGCCGTGGTGCCGCTGACTTTGGCGGCGGCACCGTTTGTGGCGCGGCTGGTCGAAGCTTCGCTGCGCGAGGTCGACAACGGCCTCATTGAAGCGGCGCTGGCGATGGGCGCGACCACGCAGCAAATCGTGCTGAAGGTGCTGCTGCCCGAGGCGCTACCCGGCATTGTGGCCGGCCTGACGATTACCTTTGTCAGCCTGACGGGTTACTCCGCCATGGCTGGCGCGATTGGTGGCGGCGGTCTGGGCGACTTGGGCATCCGCTACGGCTACCAGCGCTTTTTGCCAGAGATCATGCTGCCCGTTGTGCTGGTGCTGATTTTGTTTGTGCAGGCTGTGCAAAGCCTGGG
>JANYFF010000166.1 GCA_025362825.1 Polaromonas sp.
CATCCGTGGGAGCTGACTCCCGCTTACGACATCACCTTTGCCCACAACCCAAAAGGGGAGTGGACCAGCCAGCACCTTATGTCCGTCAATGGCAAGTTCAAAGACTTCCTTGAAGAAGATCTGCTGGAAGTAGCTGATCGCTTTGCCATCGGCACAGCAAGGTCTGTCATTTTCAAGGTGCGAGACGCTATCAAGCAGTGGCCGGATTTTGCAGGGCAAGCCAGACTGTCAAAGACTTTGATGGAAGACATTCAAAAGCAACATCTACTTCTCTGAATGCAATGAAGCCCAAGGCCAAATACCTGATGCGGTGCCCATCCTGAACCTGTGAGGTGTCAGGTGTGAGACTTCAGGAGCGACAATTACGGACCAACACACCGGAGTGGAGTTACAAAAATGGGCCTTAGCTTATATATCGGCAATAAAAACTACTCGTCCTGGTCCATGCGGCCGTGGGTGCTGATGACGCAGGCCGGCATCGCGTTTGAAGAAATCATGGTGCGCTTTGATTCGTTCGAGGGCGATTCAGACTTCAAGAAACGCATCAATCCCGTCAGCCCGGTCGGCAAAGTGCCCGCACTCGTAGATGACAGTTTTGTGGTCTGGGACACGCTGGCAATTGCCGAATATCTGGCTGAAAAATTCCCGGACAAACAGCTCTGGCCGCAAGACCTGCAGGCACGTGCGCGGGCACGCAGCATCTGCGCCGAAATGCACAGCGGCTTTGGTGCGTTGCGAAGCGCCTGTCCGATGAACATTGAAGCCAGCCTGCCCGACACTGGCCGGCTAATCTGGCGCGACAAACCCACTGTGCGCGCCGACCTTGCACGTCTGGTTACCATGTGGAGCGAATTGCTGGCGCAGCACAAGGGGCCCATGCTGTTTGGCAATTTCAGCATCGCCGATGCCTTTTTTGCGCCGGTATGCATGCGCCTGAAAACCTACGCGCTGCCGGTGCCGCCAGTGGTGACTGCATACATCGAACGGGTTAGCGCAGCGCCGGGCGTGCAGGCCTGGATCAGCGGCGCACTTGCGGAAAACGACTTTCGGGAGTTTGAAGAGCCCTATCGCAACCGGCCACCTGCCGCCTGGGGCTGAACGGCGTATGCAAATTTACATGGTCGGTGGTGCAGTGCGCGATACCCTGCTCGGTTTGAAGGTAGCCGACCGCGACTGGGTGGTGGTCGGCAGCACGCCTGAAGAGCTGGCCGCGCTGGGCTATCTGCCGGTGGGCAAGGATTTCCCGGTTTTCCTCCATCCCGACACCCGTGAAGAGTATGCGCTGGCACGCACCGAGCGCAAAACAGCTCGCGGCTACCACGGCTTTGAAGTGCATGCCGCGCCGGACGTCACGCTGGAGCAAGATCTGGCGCGGCGTGACCTTACTATCAATTCAATAGCTGCAAGCGCCCGTATCCCGGGGGGCGCAGGCCTGTTTGATCCTGATTTTGAGAATTTGATCGATCCTTACAACGGAAAGCAGGACATCCAGGCAAAAGTCTTGCGCCACGTGACGGACGCCTTCCGCGAAGACCCGGTGCGCATCCTGCGTGTGGCGCGCTTTGCGGCGCGTTTTGCCCACTTCAGCGTGGCACCTGACACCCTGCAGCTCATGCGGGACATGGTCGCGCACGGCGAGGTCGATGCACTGGTGCCTGAACGCGTTTGGCAGGAACTGGCACGCGGCCTGATGGAAGCCACGCCGTCGCGCATGTTTGAGGTCTTGCGCGAATGCGGTGCGCTGCAAAAGCTGCTGCCCGAAGTCGCAAAACTTTGGGGCGTGCCGCAGCGGGCAGACTACCACCCTGAAGTGGACACCGGTATCCACCTGATGATGGTGCTCGACATGGCAGCGCGGCTTGGGGCGCCGCTACCGGTGCGTTTTGCCTGCCTGACGCACGATCTGGGCAAGGGCACGACGCCCGCAGACATCCTGCCGCGCCACATTGGCCATGAAGAACGTAGCGCACAGCTCCTCAAGGGCGTTTGCGAGCGCCTGCGCGTTCCGGTCGAATGTCGCGAGATAGCAGACGTGGTGGCGCGTGAGCACGGCAACATCCACCGCAGCAGCGAGTTTGGTGCGGCAGCGTTGGTCCGCCTGCTGGAACGCTGTGACGCCTTTCGCAAACCGCAACGCTTTGCCGACATCCTGCTGGCTTGCGAATGCGATGCGCGTGGCCGCCTGGGACTGGAAGAATCTCGCTATCCCCAACGGGCGCGACTGATGGGCACGCTGGCCGCCGCGCAGTCAGTGGTCACCAGCGTCATCGCAGGCGAGGCGCAAGCGGCAGGCCTGGATGGCAAAAAAATTGGCGAAATGGTCCATAACGCACGCGTGGCTGCAGTGGCTGCCAGCCAAGAAGCGCCGGCCTGAGCTGGGAACAAGCGACACCAGCCTACAGGCGCGGGATGCCGGGCTCGCTAAGCTGGCTTGCTATGCAGTTGTTCCCGAAACAAGCGCCTTTCACTACGCCCCGTACTTCCGGCAGTCACTCCATGCCGCCCGCGGCAGTGTTACCGCAACTGGACAGCACCACCGCCCTCTTCCTGGATTTTGACGGCACGCTGGTTGATATCTCAGAGCAGCCCGAACTGGTCCATGTGCCGATCGACTTGGGCAGCATCCTGCAACAGCTGGCCGCCAGCCTAAACGGCGCGCTGGCAATCGTGTCCGGCCGGGCATTGATGGATCTTGACCACTTCATGTCGCCGCTGGTGCTGCCGCTTGCTGCCGAGCACGGCTCGGTACAGCGCTTTGCCGACGGTCACATAGCGCAGCTGGCCAGGCCTGAACTGCGCGATGTGGAGCGCGTAGCGCTGGCGCTCGCCGGGCAACACGCCGGCTTGCGGGTCGAGATCAAGTCTGCTGCCGTGGCGCTGCACTACCGTCACGCACCAGCACTCGAAGTGCTTTGCATTGAAGAAATGGCTGAGGTCGTCAAACGAACGCCGGGCGTCGAGCTCATGAAAGGTAAATGTGTTGTGGAGATCAAGGCCGCCGGCGTGAGCAAGGGCACGGCGATACAGGACTTCATGACGCAGCCCCCATTTGCGGGCCGCCTGCCCGTGTTTGCCGGCGACGACACCACGGACGAATCAGCATTTGCAGCAGTGCAAGCCATGGGCGGCGCGGGCATCAAGGTCGGCCACGGCGACAGCCTGGCTCGTTTTCGCTGCAGCAATCCCGCCCAGCTGCGCCGCTGGCTTCAAACCGGATTTGAAAGAACCAGACCATGAGCCTGCCCCACCCCGCAGACAACTTTGCACCGCCCGCCAAGCCTTCACTGCGGATGGGCGTGATCGGTAATTGCGCCTTCAGCGCACTGGTTGATGAAGGGGCACGCATCGTCTGGTGCTGCCTGCCGCGTTTTGACGGCGACCCGGTTTTCAATGCCTTGCTTGACCCGGGCGACACGCCGGGTGCAGCCCCTGGCGCCTTTGGCATTGAAATTGAAGACTTCCATGAAGCGCGCCAATGGTATGAGCCGAACACCGCGGTGCTGCGCACCCAGCTTTTCGACAAGTCCGGTCAGGGCGTCGAAATCACCGACTTTGCCCCTCGCTTTCACCACCGCTCGCGTTACTTCAGGCCCATGACACTGGTGCGCCGCATACGTCCCCTGAACGGCGCACCGCGCATCCGGGTGTTGCTGGATGTGCGCTTCGACTGGGGCCGGCAGGTGCCCAAAGTCACGCAGGGCAGCAACCACCTGCGTTTTGTGGGCGACCGCATGACGCTGCGGCTCAACACCGACGTGTCGATCTCGCACCTGCTGACGCGTCAGCCTTTTGTGCTGGCGCGCGAGCACAACTTCATACTGGGCGCCGACGAATCGCTGGACACTGGCATCGCCGACACGGCCCGGCTGTTTGAGCAGGAAACGGTTTCCTACTGGCGCAAATGGAGCCAGCGCCTGCACCTGCCGCTGGAGTGGCAGGACGCGGTAATACGCGCAGCGATCACACTCAAGCTGTCGCTGTTTGAGGACACCGGCGCCATCGTGGCGGCCATGACCACCAGCATCCCGGAAGCGCCAGGCAGCCAGCGCAACTGGGACTACCGCTACTGCTGGCTGCGCGATGCCTTTTTTGTCGTACGCGCACTCAACAGCCTGTCAGAAGTGGCGACCATGGAAGACTACCTGCGCTGGCTGGCCAATGTGGTGGTGCAGGCCAAGGGCGGGCACATCCAGCCGCTGTTCGGCATCGGGCTGGAGCGTGAACTGCCCGAGTCGATGATGGACCACCTTGCTGGTTACCGCGGCATGGGGCCAGTGCGCGTCGGCAACCAGGCGCAGGAGCACTTTCAGCACGATGTGTACGGTAACGTCGTGCTGGGCGCAGCGCAGGCTTTTCATGACCACCGCCTGCTGCACCGCGGCGGCCTGGCGGAATTCAAGCGGCTCGAAGAAGTCGGTGAGCAGGCCGTGCTGACTTATGACAAGCCCGACGCCGGCATGTGGGAGCTGCGCACCCGAGCCCGTGTGCACACCTCGTCGGCGCTGATGTGCTGGGCCGCTTGCGACCGGCTGGGCAAGATTGCCGTCGTCCTCAAGCAGCCCCACCGCGCCGACTACTGGCGGGGCCACGCCGACACCATGCGCGAACGCATATTGCGCGAATCCTGGAGCGAAGAGCGCCAGGCCTTCGCCGAAAGCTTTGGCGGCCGGGATCTGGATGCCAGTGTGCTGTTGATGATCGAGGTCAATTTCATAGAACCGAAAGACCCGCGTTTTATTGCAACCGTTGATGCCCTCGAAAAATACCTGTGCGACGGGCCGTATATGCGGCGTTATGAGGCACCGGATGATTTTGGAAAGCCGGAGACGGCCTTCAACATTTGCACCTTCTGGCGCATCGATGCACTGGCACGCATAGGCCGCAAGCAGCAGGCCCGGGAGATCTTTGAAACCATGCTGGCCGCACGCAACCACGTTGGTCTGCTGTCAGAAGACACGCATCCAGTGACGGGTGAAATGTGGGGTAACTTTCCGCAGACCTATTCGATGGTCGGAATCATCAACGCGGCCGTGCGCCTGTCGGCGCCATGGGATTCACAGATATGAGGATAAACGCCAAACCCGGTACCGGCCGCATAACCGGCTCCGCCGGGCTGCAGGCGCGGCCTCCTGCAAGGGGTGAAGGTATTACACGAAGTGAGCGCCCGGCGGGAGTACGCAATTGAGCCGCCTTGTAGTTGTTTCCAATCGTGTTGCGGACCCGCGCAGGGGAGCTGCGGGCGGCCTTGCAGTTGCGCTGGCCGATACCCTGAACAGCACCGGCGGCCTGTGGTTTGGCTGGAGCGGGAACACTGTCGAAGGCGGCGCACCGGGCGAAGGCGAGCTGCATGTGCAGCAGACCGGCAACGTGACTTTGGCCACCGTTGATTTGTCAGCCGAAGACTATGCCGGCTACTACCTTGGCTACAGTAATGGCGTGCTGTGGCCGGTGTTTCATTA
>JANYFF010000174.1 GCA_025362825.1 Polaromonas sp.
GCCAGCGAGTTCAACAAGCCCAATGGCATCTCCATTGTTTACGAAGCCGACCTGCAGAAGAAAATCTGGCCCCTCCATGTGCGCAAGGTCAACGGCATAGGTCCGAAGGCCGGTGAAAAACTGGCCAAGCTGAGTGTCAACACCATCGGCGAGCTGGCAGAGAAGAAGGTGGAGTGGCTGGTGGACAACTTCGGCAAGGCTACGGGCGCCTGGATGCATGAGGTCGCCTGGGGCCGTGACGACAGGCCGGTTGAAACCCACAGTGAGCCCGTCAGCATGAGCCGCGAAACCACTTTTGAGCGCGACCTCCATGCGGTGCGCGACAAGGCCGCGCTGGGCGCCATCTTCACCTCGCTCTGTGAAAAGCTTGGCGAGGATTTGCAGCGCAAGGGCTATCTGGCCAAAACTATAGGCATCAAGCTGCGCTACGACGATTTCAAAATCGCAACACGCGATCAAACGTTGGAGTCCTACATTGCCGACGGCAAGACCATACGCAAAATTGCAGGCCAGTGCCTGAAGCGGGTTGCGTTGGACAAGCGCTTGCGGTTGCTGGGGGTACGCGCCGGAACGCTGATAAAACTCGACGACTATGTTCCAAAGGTAGAAGAAGATAAAAAAGAGGCCGAAGCCCCCGTAAATCCTGCCGATACAGCTATAAAAATCATAGCAATTGATCAACTTTTCTAGCGCGGGTACCGCCCCGGCCTGGCTCTGGTCTTATGTGACCAGGATTTCGCCCTATTGGTTGGCGATAGGCAGCGCATGGGCCAGTGCAAACCGCCCATGCTCATCTCGGCACGCTGCGCCATGTGTTCCAGGATGGCCGAACGGTAGCACCGACCGGCTGGCCAGCATTCTATTTCTGGGTCGCCAGCCAGGCAATCAAGTCTGCGCGATCCTGGGGGTTTTCTACCTGAAAACCCATGCGCTGGCCCTTTATCAGTTCTTCAGGGTCTTCCAGCCAGGCGTTGAGGGTCTGCGGTGTCCAGCGCAAGCGGGATTGTGCAAGCTCATTGGAGTACTTGTAGCCGGCCAGGCTGCCAACGCGCCGTCCCATCACGCCGCGGTGTGCCGGCCCAATTTTGTTGCTGTCGATGGCATGGCAGGTGGTGCAGTTGGCCTGGTACAGAACGGCCCCACGCAGCACATTGCCGGCCGGTGGATCCACCCATTCGCGCGCGGTGGCAGCTACGGTCGCAGGCGTCTGCGCCCACGCCGACAGCGCGAGCAGTTGCAGGGCAACGACCAGCACCGTGGTCTCAAGTCCGCTTTTGAAATGGCCGAGGTGGAACTTGCCAATTTCATCTTTTGATTTTTCAGCGACAGGCATGGTCGTTAATCCTTGGACTGGTGATGACTATGGATACGTATCTGACAGCAGGCACCATTCAGAAATGGACCCGCTATTCTGCAGATACGTGAAATACTTCCGCTGCAGATTCAAATTGTTGCAAATTAACGTCGTATTGCAAACTGATAAAAAATTTGAATCCAGATGTATCAACAAAGCCGTATAGATTCATAAGCATGCATTCGAATTGATTGCAGGCCACCCATAACACCGTCTAACACTACCTAATAGGACCTATCACATGATGAACAAAAAACTGGCCAGCACCCTTATTGCCGCCTACGCGGCTCTGGCCTGCGCAGGTGCCCAGGCAGACACCGGCAAACTGCTGCTCACTGGCGGCGTCAGCAGCATCGACGGCGCAGCCGGCGGCGGTCTCACGCCGTGGGCCGTCATTGGCAGCAATGCGACTGACGATGAAATCGGCGGCAGCGCATTTTTCACCAATGCCGGCACCAAAGACTACGGACTCAACATCATTGGCGCGGCGGTCGGCTTCAAGGACCGGTACGAACTTTCGATTGCCAAACAGGATTTCGATACCCGCAACACCGGCGCCGCCCTGGGCTTGCCCGGCCTGCACCTGAAGCAGACCATTGTTGGCGCCAAGGTGCGCGTGGCAGGCGATGCCATCCTCGACAGCGACACCCTGATGCCGCAGGTAGCCGTGGGCCTTGAATACAAAACCCTGGCTTCTACCGGCCTGGACGGCACGCTCAGCGCAATTGGGGCGAGCCGCAGCGGCACCGACCTCTATGTCAGCGCCACCAAACTCTTCCTTGGACAAAGCCTGCTGCTCAACGGCACCCTGCGCGCCACCAAAGCAAATCAGAACGGACTGCTTGGCTACGGTAGTACCAATAGCAATGGCTACAGCCTGCAACCGGAGTTTTCGGTCGGTTACCTACTGACCAAAAACGTTGTGGTGGGCGCAGAATATCGCTCGATGCGCGACAAGCTTCCTGGTAACGGCCTGCGCGGCGACAGCTGGAAGGATCTCTACATTGCCTGGGCACCGAGCAAAAATTTCTCGCTCACGCTGGCTTATGTGGACCTTGGCGTGATCGTGCCCGCCGCCACCCCGGGCCGCAAGCAGACCGGCTACTACCTGTCGGCCCAGGTTGCGTTTTAAGCCGGTCAGCGACTGGCCCCCATCTCATTTATCAATTCAGGACTCACCATGAAAAAATCAC
>JANYFF010000200.1 GCA_025362825.1 Polaromonas sp.
TCAAAGCCGTTGCTGCGCAGATGGGAAACCCATTCGCCGCAGCAACCACAGTCAGGTGTTTTCCAGATCGTTACCCGGTCTTTGGGCGAAGCGGCTAGCACGCCCAGGGGTTGGCCTAGTGTCACCGCCCCGGTCAGCCCAAAAATCAGCCGTGAGGCTGAGCGCCTGGTCACACGATCAGTGCTTGTGGTCGTCATGGCCATCCTTCTTTGGAGCGGCTTTGCCGCCGGCGACGGTCACAAAGCCTTTCATGCCCGCGTCATAGTGACCAGGCTGCAGGCAAGCAAAGTCGATCTTGCCGGCTTTGGTGAACTGCCAGATGATTTCGCCAGTCTTGCCGGGGGCCACGGTCACCATGTTGGCATCGGCGTGTTCCATCTCCGGATTCTTCTTCATCACTTCGTAGTGCTCCTTGAGTTCCTTTTCGGTACCCAGCACCATCTCGTGCTTGACCTTGCCAGAGTTTTTGACGACGAAGCGAATGGTTTCACCCTGCTTGGCCGTCACTTGTGGAACGCTAAAGCGCATGGTGTCGGCCATGTCCATGGTGATGGTGCGGGTGACCTTGGAGGCCATACCAGGCTTGCCGATGGCCTCATCGTCGTGCCCTCCAGCGTGGGTACCGGATGCCATGGCGGTCATGGCTAGCAGCAGCGATGGAAGTGCGATCAGCAGGTTGCGTGTTTTCATTGAGATACCTTTCTAGGCGTGGTTAAAAAACTAATCAGTGCTTCATGCCGCCCATGCCATTCATGGCAGGCTTGCGGACCTGGACTTCAACTTCTTTGGCGGGCATGTTTTGCGCTTTCATGGCCTGACCTCCGCCGCTAACGGAACGGTCGGCAACGGGCGCTGCACCGGTCCATTCGTACGCGACGGTGCCCGCGGGGTGCTTGTACCAACCGGGATCTTTGTAATCGCCTGCTTTCTGGTCTTTGCGCACCTTGACCACGCTAAACATGCCTCCCATTTCGACGGAGCCGAATGGGCCTGCGCCTGTCATCATCCTTTCCGTGTTGTCAGGCAAGGGCATGTCCATTTCGCCCATGTCCGCCATCCCGCGCTCGCCCATGACCATGTAATCGGGGATAAGCTTGGTAATGTCGCGTGCCACCTTGCGATGGTCCACGCCGATCATGGTGGGCACATCGTGACCCATGGCGTTCATGGTGTGATGGCTCTTGTGGCAATGGAAAGCCCAGTCGCCTTCTTCATTGGCGACAAACTCGATCTGCCGCATCTGCCCCACCGCCACATCCGTCGTGACTTCAGGCCAGCGTGCAGATTTCGGGATGGCACCGCCATCGGTACCGGTGACTGTGAACTCGTGCCCATGGATGTGGATCGGGTGGTTCGTCATGGTCAGGTTGCCCATCCGTATGCGGACCTTGTCGTTCTTGCGCACCACCAGCGGATCAATGCCCGGAAAGACCCGGCTGTTCCAGCTCCAGAGGTTGAAGTCGAGCATGGTCATGATCTTGGGCGTGTAGAGGCCGGGATCAATGTCGTAGGCGTTCAGCAGAAACACAAAGTCGCGGTTGACCTCTTCAATCAGCGGATGTACAGCCTTTGGATGGGTGATCCAGAAACCCATCATGCCCATGGCCATCTGTGTCATCTCATCGGCATGCGGGTGGTACATGAAGGTGCCGGGTCGCCGTGCCACGAATTCGTAGACAAAGGTCTTGCCCGCCGGGATGGCTGGCTGGTTCAAACCGGAGACGCCATCCATGCCGTTGGGCAAGCGCTGACCGTGCCAGTGCACGCTGGTGTGCTCTGGCAGCTTGTTGGTCACAAAAATCCGTACCGTGTCACCTTCAACAACTTCAATGGTTGGCCCTGGTGACTGGCCGTTGTAACCCCACAGGTGTGCCTTGAATCCGGGTGACATCTCGCGTACCACGGGTTCGGCCACGAGGTGGAACTCCTTGACGCCAGCGTTCATGCGCCACGGCAGAGTCCAGCCATTGAGCGTGACCACCGGGTTGTAAGGCCTGCCCGAATTCGGCAACAGGGGTGCCATGGTGTCCGGTTTGGTTTGAATCATGGGCTCGGGCAATGCCGCCATGGCGACCTTGCTGACCGCCGCTGCCGCAACCGCCGTGGTGATGGCGCCGGCACCGGTCAGGAAATTTCTTCTGTTGTTCATGAGTAATCCGTTAAATAGGTTGAATGCGCCATTACTGTGCAGAGCCGCCACTGGTCATGGGGCGGACATCATCATGGACATGGGCTTGCCGTTCATGGAAGCTGCCAGGGCGGCATCCGAGAGCCAGAACTGCTGGTAGGCGTTGATGGCTGCGATGACGCTGGAAACCTGGTCACGGCTGTCGGCCAGCAACTCGAACACGCTGATCAGCATGCCGTTGTAACGAAGCCCGTTTTCTTCAGCCATGGCGCGGCGCAGCGGAACGATTTCGTCCCGGTAGTGCTTGGCCACATCGTAGGCAGTCCGGTAGGCCGAATAGCTTTCACGAAGTTGTGACGACGCGCCGCGTACCGTGCTTTCGTAGCGACTGGCTGCCGCCAGGGATTGCGCATTCATCGTCGCCCGCTGTGCCGACCCCCAATCGAAAATCGGCAGACGAATACCCAGCTCGTACCCGTTACGCGGCGTCCTGGTGCCGGCAGTGGCGTTGGTGACGGTATCGCGACGAATTCCGAGCTCAACGTCGACAACGCTGGTCAGCAGGTTCAGGCCTTGGGCCCGGCCTGCCGTGTCGAGCTGGCTGCGCGCCAGTTGCACGTCCAGCCGCTGCTCCGCTGCGTTCGATGAAACGATGCCTGCATCGCGAGGTTCTTTTGGCAGATCCGGCAGGCGCTCGGGGAGTTGCAACTGTCCCGCCTGAGCGTCAGTCAGTCCCAGCAAGCGAACCAGTTCTTCACGCGATGCAGTGTCTGCGTGCCGGGCTGCAGCCAGCTGTGCGACGCTGTCCGCGTAAAACACCTGCTGGCGCTGGCGTTGAAGTTTGGTGAAGTTGCCAACTTGCTGCATTCGCTGTGCCAGCTCTGCACTGGCCTGAGCACTGGCATTGACCTGCTCAGCGTATTGAAGGGTCTGCTTGGCCGCGACCGCCCGTACCCAACCATAACGAACGGCCGTGACCTGTTCGATCACGCTGGCACTGAGTTGAACCCTGGCTTGCGCCATGAGGCCACGCGATATCCCCTGGCGGTAGGGCAGCGTCAGGATGTCTATCAGGCCGAAAGAAAGTAGACGGTTAAGTTCCAGTTCGCTGCCGTAGCGCAGGCGCTCGAACGAAAAGACGGGATTGGTGATCCTTCCAACTTGACTCGCCTGCGCCATGTCCGCCCAGCTTTGAGCCAGCAGGGTTTGCATTGCAGGGCTGTTGGCCAAGGCTAACTGAACGGCTTCGTCCATGCCCAAGGGTTTGGCCAGCAGCTCAGCACTGAGTTTCTGGCGCGCCTGAACCTGTTGATCAGTGCGACTGAGCTCCAGCTTGCCCTTGGTGAAGGCACCTGTCGTGTCGTTGGTGTCTTTGACAGCCTGGTCAATGTTCACAGAAGCACAACCGGCCAATACAAGAACCGCAGTAACCACCGCCCCCGACTTGAAAATGGTTTTTACGGAAGGGGCGTTCATGGCTTGCCACCTTCGGTTTTCGGTTCAGACATCTTGCTCATGTCGTGAGCAGGCGCCTTGTCATCGGGTTGTCGGGCTTCTTTGGCATAGACTCGCCAGCCGCCGATGCGGCCGGTGGTGTCATTGACCTCTTTCCAGTTCAGGAGCTTGTCGTCGGTATAGGGCTTGTAGCCCTCGAAGGCTGAACGGTAAGTCAGGGGAGAAGCTTTGGCGGCCTCAGCTGAGGGAGAAGCCGGCGCGGGTGTTTGCGCAGCAGCTATCCCCGACAGGGAAAATATCGGAACCAGCCATATGGCGGGTAGGTTTTTTTTGAACATGGAATCCTCGCGTTTTCATGGGACGGCGGCACAAAAGCGCCCTGAGGGCGGCTATTTCATGACGGACGATGAAAAGAGCACCGGTCACTGCGGCTAAGGAGCTGCAGCGGCACGGCGCGTCAAGCGCGAGGCGGTTTTTCGGGAAAGCGCGAGGGGACGGAGTGAATCAGGACGAAAGGCTCGACCAGATCAGCTTTGGGAGAGGACTGCACTTCAACAGTCGTAACGAAATCTGTAATAGCGATGACGCTGCAGCACGTGGCGCAGACACCGCATTTGTGTGAGGAATCAGGCAACTGCTTCTGGCTATCCGGAGACTGCCTGGCACCCTCTGCAGAAGTGTGTTTCTCATGGTCATGCTGCATGCCCATGGCCTCGACCATCTGGTGACGGCTGGCGCCCGTCTCTAAATGCGTGGTTTTTACATCGTAGCCCGCACCCATGCCGCAATAAAACATTGATGCCGCAGCAAAGCCCTGCAGTGGCAAGGCCAGCATCATCAGGCAAAGAAGCAGGTGGCGAAAACGCGACATATTGACTTGAGTTTATAGCAATTTTTTGGTTCCGTGAAGTCGGGGCCGCGAGGTTGGTTACCTGATGTGACTCCCGCAATACATTTTCATGACGCCAACGTTGCTATTACATAAGGACATAAAGAACTTCGTTCAGCCAAGCCGCTAAATTCAAACTAAACTATGAATAGATGACCCGAAATCGCCGTACTCGACTGATGACAGTGCTTTTTGCACTTTTTAGCCTGCTGTTCATGCAGCTGGCGGTCGCAGGCTATGCGTGTCCGGGTACTGCCTCAAAGGCAGCAGAGATATCTGCCATGACCGAGGCTGGCATGCCTTGCGCTGAGTCCACGGCCATAAACATGGACGATGCAAAACCCAATCTTTGCCACGCCCATTGCCAGGCCGGACAGCAATCTGCAGATAAATACCAGACGCCATCTCCCCCGGCCATACATACACTGCCGGCCGACCTTACTTTGCAGATCGGCGTTCCTCTTTTTGCCTTGGCGCCACTCCAGCCGCCTCACCTGCAGCGAACAACGGCTCCGCCGTTAGCCATCCGGAACTGCTGCTTCCGCCTCTGACCTCCCGACACCATGTAGCTGCTGCCTGATGCATTCCCTTGCATTGGTAGCTCGTTCTTGTGTTCTGGAGGTTTTATGTTCATTCCCTTTCCTTTTGGTCGGACTGCCGCTGCAGCCCTGTTGATGGCCATGGCGTGCGCGTCATGGGCCGCTGATCCTTTGACCCTGATTGAGGCGCAGCGAATTGCCGTCGGCCGTTCTCAGCAACTGGTCGCCCAAGATGCGCTTACGACCGCTGCACGCGAACAGGCGGTGGCTGCTGGTCAACTGCCTGACCCAGTACTCAAGCTTGGCATCGACAATTTGCCGGCCAATGGCCCCGACCGCTTCAGCCTCACACGTGACTTCATGACAATGCGCCGCGTTGGCGTCATGCAGGAGATTTCGCGTGCCGAAAAGCGCCAGCTCAGGACGGAAAAGCTTGAACGCGACGCCGACCGCGTGCAGGCGCAGCGGCAATTGACGCTGGCTAATGTGCAGCGCGATACCGCGCTGGCCTGGCTGGACCGGTATTACGCCCAAGCCCAGCGGGAACTATTACAACAACAGGTTGAGGAAACCCAGTTGCAGGTTCAAGCCGCCGACAGTGCATTTCGTACGAGCCGGGGGAGCCAGGCTGATGTGTTCGCAGCCCGCGCCGCAGTTATTACTTTGCAAGACCGCCTCAGCCAAATTGATCGCCAGTCCCGAAGTGCTACTTTGATGCTGGCACGTTGGGTGGGCGCTTCCGCTGCCGAAAGACCCACGTCCGGATCACCGCCATGGCAAACCACGCCGCTGCAAGGTGATATTTCGACTGACCACCTTAAGCGACATCCCGACCTGCTGGCAATAAGTGCCGAGATTGATGCGGCGGAAACAGAAGCTCGACTGGCTCAGGCTAACAAGAAGTCCGATATCAGCATAGAAGCAAGCTACGCGCAGCGCGGTCCGGCGTTCTCCAACATGCTGTCGATTGGCGTATCGATTCCCCTGCAGTGGGACCAAAAAAATCGTCAAGACCGTGAGCTGGGCGCCAAGTTGGCCATGGTTGATGAAGCCAAGGCAAGATACGAGGACATGCTGCGCAACCATGAAGCAGAGATTCGGGTCTGGTTGAACGACTGGCAAACAGGCAAAGAGCGGGTGGTCCGATACCGTGAGGAGCTAATCCCAATTGCCCGACAACGTACCGAAGCCGCGCTCACCGCTTATCGCATCGGTAAAAGCGACCTGGCCGCCGGGCTGTTAGCCCGGCGCGACGAAATCGACGTGCGCATGCAGGCCCTCACTCTGGAGATGGAAACGGCTCGCTCCTGGGCGCAAATCAACTTCCTCATACCCGATCAACACATTTCGGCCGTCGCCAAGGATCAACCATGAACAAAAAATATCTTATTTCAGTGCTGCTTGCTGCGGGAGTGTTGGTTGCTGCAGGCTACGGTCTGTATGCCTTGGGTGCTAAACGGGCTGGATCCATGCCGGCTACCGCAGTCAATGCACCAGCCACCTCTGGCAGCAGCCCGAGCGCCACTCCAGCCGCAGGTCCTCAGAGTGTTGCTGAAGGAGAAGATGCGACCCGTCGGCATATCAGTGCAGGGCTGAAGGCGGGCGATATGGATCCGGTGACTGGCAGCAAAATCCTTTACTACCACGACCCCATGGTTCCCGCCAGCAAGTTCGACAAACCTGCCAAGTCTCCCTTTATGGACATGATGCTGGTGCCGGTCTATGCTGAAGGCGAAGCCGATCAGGGTAAGGTTACCGTGAGCCCACGTATCCAGCAAAACCTGGGCGTGCGCACCGCAGTGGTCACCGAAGGCACGCTCTCGCCGCAGGTTTCCGCCGTCGGCAGCATTGCTTACAACGAGCGCGATCAGGCGACCGTTCAGGCCCGCGCTACAGGATTTGTTGAGCGCCTTCATGTGCGCGCCACACTCGATCGAGTTTCAAAGGGACAGCCGCTGGTGGATCTCTATGTTCCTGAATGGGTCGCAGCGCAGGAAGAGTTTTTAGCTGTCAAGCGTATGCAAGGCAAAGACCTTGCTTCGTTGGTGGATGGCGCAAGGCAACGCATGCGTCAGGCGGGTATGAGCGATGAACAAATTCGCCAGGTGGAGTCAAGCGGCAAGACGCAGGCCCGCATCACCATTACGGCACCGCTGGGCGGCGTGGTGGTAGAACTCATGGCCCGTGAGGGCATGACGGTAATGGCTGGTGCGACATTGTTTCGCATCAATGGCCTGTCCACGGTTTGGGCGAATGCCGAGGTGCCAGAAAGCCAGGCTGCCCTGGTACGTCCAGGCGCAAAGGTCCAAGCGCGCAGCCCAGCTGCCCCCGGCATCACCTTCGATGGCAAAGTCCAAGCCATTTTGCCGGAGGTAAATTCAGCAACGCGCACCCTGAAAGCCCGGCTTGAGCTGGCCAACCCTGGCGCGCGCCTTGTACCCGGCATGTTTGTATCCATGCAATTCATGGACATGCGCGCTGAAAAGTCTCTACTGGTTCCCACTGAAGCGGTTATTCAGACAGGCAAGCGAACAGTCGTGATGCTGGCAGAAGAAAACGGACGCTTTCGGCCGGTTGACGTTCAAGCCGGTATTGAGACCGGCGGGCAGACTGAAATCAAGCAAGGCCTACAGGCTGGCCAACGGGTAGTTGTGTCTTCTCAATTTCTGATCGATTCCGAAGCCAGCCTGAAAGGCGTGGAGAGCCGGCTCAACGAAGTACCCAAATCTGCTGCAGCAAATACCGCTCCCCGACATGAAGGCCAGGGCAAGATTGTTGCCATTAACAAAGAGGCCATCACCTTGTCGCACGGGGCCATTCCCACGCTGAAGTGGGGCCCTATGTCCATGGACTTCAAAACACTCCCGCCTAAAGATTTGCCCCGCAATCTTGAGCCCGGTGATCAGGTGACCTTTGAGTTCTATATGGATGCCGAAGGCTTGCCCCAATTAACCCGAATCTCTCCGATGAGCTCGGCGCAGCCTGTAGCGGGGGTTAAAAAGTGATCGCCGCCCTAATTCGCTGGTCTATAGGCAACCGTTTTTTGGTGCTTCTTGCAACGTTGATGGTAGGTGCCTGGGGCGTGTATTCGGTCATGCGCACATCGCTGGATGCTTTGCCTGACCTGTCTGACGTGCAGGTCATCATCCGCACCACTTACCCCGGACAGGCACCGCGTATTGTTGAGAACCAAGTGACCTACCCCCTGACGACAACCATGCTGTCGGTACCTGGTGCCAAAACGGTAAGGGGTTACTCCTTCTTCGGTGACTCTTTCGTCTATGTGCTGTTTGAAGATGGCACCGACCTGTACTGGGCACGCTCCCGCGTGCTTGAGTACCTGAATCAAGTGCAATCCAAGTTGCCTGCTGCTGCGAAAGCCTCACTTGGGCCAGACGCTACAGGCGTGGGCTGGATTTATCAATATTCGTTGATAGACCGGAGTGGCACGCAAGATGCTGGTCAACTCCGTGCGTTACAGGACTGGTTCCTCAAATACGAACTCAAGACAGTTCCCAATGTGGCAGAAGTCGCTTCGATTGGCGGCATGGTCAGGCAGTACCAGATCGTGCTTGACCCTGAAAAGCTTGCCGCCTATTCCATCCC
>JANYFF010000201.1 GCA_025362825.1 Polaromonas sp.
CGGTCAGGCGACCGTGCGAGGTGGTACCGGGATGGGTGATGATGGTTTTGGTGTCGCCCAGGTTGGTGGCAAGGCTCACCACCTGCGTGCTGTTGATGACATGAAATGCATTGGCGCGCGCGGTGTCGGCGTCATCGCCGCGTACATCAAACGACACCACGGCGCCGCCCTGCCCTGACTGCTGGCGCATGGCCAGGTCGTGCTGTGCATGCGAAGCCAGACCGGGGTAATAAACGCGTGCTACCGTTGGCTGTGTCTCCAGCCACTTTGCAACCGCGAGGGCGTTCTCGCACTGAGCGCGCATGCGTATACCGAGGGTTTCAAGGCCCTTCAGCACAACCCATGCGTTGAACGGTGCCAGCGTCATGCCCGCGGTACGGACGATGGGGCCGAAGACATCAACAATCAGTTTTGACGGGCCGCAAATGGCGCCCGCCATCACGCGGCCCTGGCCGTCAAGATACTTGGTGCCCGAATGGATGATCAGGTCGGCGCCAAACTCGCTAGGCCGTTGCAGTGCGGGCGAGCAAAAACAGTTGTCAACCGCCAGCAGCGCACCTGCGCCATGCGCCAGCGCGGCCAGCGCAGCAATGTCGCAGACCTCGGTCAGTGGATTGGTTGGCGTTTCAGCAAACAGCAGTTTGGTGGTCGGGCGCAGCGCAGCTTTCCACTCGGCCACATCGGTCTGCGACACAAAGCTCGTCTCGACGCCGAACTTGCCAAACTCACGACCGATCAGCGCAATCGTCGAGCCGAACATGGAGCGTGAGCAAATGACGTGGTCGCCCGCTTTGAGCAAGCCCATGCACATCATCAGGATGGCGCCCATGCCGGTAGAAGCGGCGATGGCGGCTTCAGTGCCCTCCAGCGCTGCCAGCCGGCGTTCAAAACTGGTGACCGTGGGGTTGGACGTACGGCCGTAGGTGTAGCCTTCTTCGGTGCCGGCAAAACGGCGTGCCGAGGTCTCGGCATCGGGCTGCAGAAAGCCGCTGGTCAGGTACAGCGCTTCGGAGTTTTCGCCATGCTGGCTGGGTTCCAGCGCCACGCGCACGGCCAGTGTGTCGCGATGAAGGCCGGCAGGCAATTCAATTGATTTCACGCTCAAGCCTCCTGTGGATTCGGTAACGCCAGGCGCGAGACATCAACATCGCCTTCTTCACCGATTTTCTCGGCTGTATCGGCGCGCAGTGAGTTCATCGCGGCAATGGTTTCTGATGTCACGTCGCCGGTGATGTAAACGCCGTCAAAGCACGAGGCATCAAAGCCGTCGAGCTTGGGGTTGAGCGAACCAATGGCCCGCTTCATGCCCGCAACGTCCTGGTAAATCAGCGCATCGCAACCGATCACCTGGCGAATCTCTTCTACCGTGCGGTTGTGTGCGACCAGCTCGTCAGGCGTTGGCATGTCGATACCGTACACATTCGGAAAGCGTACCGGTGGCGCTGCGCTGGCCAGATACACCTTGTTGGCGCCGGCATCGCGCGCCATCTGCACGATCTCTCTTGAAGTCGTGCCGCGCACAATCGAGTCATCCACCAGCAGCACATTTCGGCCCTTGAATTCGCTGGCAATCACGTTGAGCTTTTGCCGCACGGATTTTTTGCGAACGCCCTGCCCCGGCATGATGAAGGTACGGCCGACGTAGCGATTTTTGACAAAGCCTTCGCGGTACGGAATGCCCAGCAGGTGCGCCAGCTGCGTCGCACTCGGGCGGCTGGACTCGGGGATCGGGATGATCACGTCAATCTCGCTCGGCGGCACGGTCGAGACCACGCGCTTGGCCAGTGTTTCGCCCAGGTTCAGGCGCGCCTGGTACACCGATATGCCGTCTAGCACCGAGTCGGGCCGGGCAAGGTAGACAAACTCGAAGATGCACGGATTGAGCGTGGCGTTCTCGGCGCACTGCTCGGCATGAACGACACCGTCCATATTCACATAGACCGCTTCGCCAGGCGCAATATCGCGCTCGAACTGGTGCGAGGTGCCTTCGAGCGCGACCGATTCGCTGGCGACCATCACGGTTTTGCCGTTTTCGTTTTCGCCATGGCCAATGCACAGCGGACGAATGCCGAACGGGTCGCGAAAAGCCAGCAGGCCATGACCGGCGATCAGCGCCACCACAGAGTAGGAGCCGCGCACGCGCTTGTGCACGCCGCGTACCGCCGCGAACACATCCACCGGGTTCAAAGGCAGCCCGCGTGTGGTTTTTTCGAGCTCGTGTGCCAGCACATTGAGCAGCACTTCGGAGTCGCTGTCGGTGTTGATGTGTCGGTGGTCGGTGTTGAACAGCTCGGCC
>JANYFF010000253.1 GCA_025362825.1 Polaromonas sp.
GCCGAGCAGGGTTCGTCCAGCAGCAGGACTTCAGGCTTGATGGCAATGCCGCGTGCGATGCACAGCCGTTGCTGCTGTCCGCCCGACAGGCTGGAGCCGCTCTGACTGAGCTTGTCTTTCACTTCGGTCCAGAGCGCTGCTTTCCGCAGTGCCCACTCCACGCGCTCATCCATGTCGGCCGAATTCAGGCTTTCAAACAGTTTGACGCCAAACGCGACGTTGTCGTAAATCGACATCGGGAAAGGCGTCGGTTTCTGGAACACCATGCCGACCTTGGCGCGAATCAGTGCCACGTCTTTTTTGGACGTCAGCAGGTTCTCGCCGTCAAACATGATTTCACCCTCAGCACGCTGTTCCGGGTAGAGCTCATACATGCGGTTGAAAATACGCAGCAGTGTTGATTTGCCGCAGCCCGACGGGCCGATAAAGGCCGTGACTTTTTTCTCCGGGATTTCCAGGTTGATGCCCTTGAGGGCGTGGAACTTTCCGTAATAGAAGTCGAGGTTCTTGACCGATATTTTCGATGGTGCCACCTGTGGCGGGCGTACTGCAGTAGCGGTATTCATGATGGATGCTTTCTTGTCGTTCTGTTACTTCGCACGTGTCAATACGCGTGCCAGGATATTCAGGCCAAGCACTGCTAGCGTGATCAGGAAGACACCAGCCCAGGCCAATTGCTGCCAGTTCTCGTAAGGGCTTAGGGCAAACTTGAAAATAGTTACCGGCAAACTTGCCATCGGCTTGCTCAGGTTCGAGGTCCAGAACTGGTTGTTCAGTGCGGTGAACAGCAGCGGAGCCGTCTCGCCTGCAATACGTGCCACTGCCAGCAAAATGCCTGTCGTCACGCCAGCCCGTGCAGCCCGCAGCGTGATGCTGGTGATGACTTTCCACTTGGGCGCGCCGAGCGCATAAGCAGCTTCACGCAGTCCTGGCGGCACCAGTTGCAGCATGTTTTCTGTTGTGCGTATGACCACCGGTATCACGATCAGAGCCAGCGATATGACGCCCGCCCAGCCTGAATAGGACTTGAACTGCGCTACCACCAGCGTGTACACAAACAGGCCAATCACGATAGACGGTGCCGACAACAGGATGTCGTTGACAAAACGCGTCACTGAAGCCAGCCAGCCCTTGGTGTTGTATTCCGCCAGGTAAATACCGGCCATGATGCCAATCGGCGTGCCGACGAATGTGGCCAGCAGCACCATCAGGAAAGATCCGTAAATCGCATTCGCGATGCCGCCCTCCTCGTTGGGTGCCGGCGTCATCTGAGTGAAGGTAGCCACAGACAGACCGCCCAGCCCCAAGCGTACGGTTTCAAAAAGTATCCAGGCCAGCCAGAAAAGGCCAAACGCCATGGCGCCCAGCGACATCACCAGCGCAATCTGGTTGACCCGCTTGCGGCGAGCAAATTTGGCCAAGCGTGCGTCCTGCAAGGTAGTGGCGTTCATGTTTTTGCGCCTTCGCTCTTGCGCAGCTGGGCCAGCAGCAGCTTGGACAGCGACAGCACGACGAAGGTGATGAAGAACAAGACAAGGCCGAGGTAAATCAGTGCAGCCTGATGCAGGCCATCACCAGCTTCGGCGAATTCATTGGCCAGTGCTGACGTGATGCTGTTTGCCGCCTGGAACAAGCTGAGCGAGTCGAGCTGGTTGAAGTTACCGATAACAAAGGTCACCGCCATGGTTTCGCCCAGCGCGCGGCCGAGGCCGAGCATGATGCCGCCAACGACGCCGGCCTTGGTATAGGGCAGCACAACCTTGGAAACTACCTCCCAGGTTGTTGAGCCCAGGCCGTAGGCGGACTCTTTCAGCAACACCGGTGTAACTTCAAAAACATCGCGCATGACCGATGCGATGAAGGGAATAATCATGATGGCCAAAATGATGCCGGCCGACAGGATGCCTATGCCGACAGGCGGACCAGACACCAGTGCGCCGAGGTAAGGCACACCTTTAAACAGGCTTTGCAGCGGTTGCTGCACATAAGTGGCCAGAATGGGTCCGAACACCAGCAGACCCCACATGCCGTAAACAATCGATGGGACTGCAGCAAGCAGCTCAATGGCCGTGCCGAGCGGGCGCTTGAGCCAGGCCGGCGACAGCTCGGTCAGAAACAAGGCAATTCCGAAGCTGACCGGGACAGCAATCAACAGCGCGATGGCCGAAGTGGCCAGCGTGCCGTAGATCATCACCAGGCCGCCGTACTCGTCCTTCACAGGGTCCCACACACTGCTGGTTAAAAACCCCAGGCCGTACTTGCTGATGGCTGGCCAAGCGCCTACTACCAGCGAAGCCAGGATGCCGAACAGCAGCGCCAGTGTCAGCAGGGCTGCACCCAGCGCAGCCCAGCCAAACAGCCGGTCTGCAAAGGGATTTCTGCGAACATTGTTGACGGGAGGAGGGTTGGTCATGGCGCGTCCGGTCGCTTTTTCCGGGTGGTCAAAAGCGGCCCGGCTTGCCGGAAGTGTAGAGGACACGTGTAGAAAACCCCTGAGCTTGGTGGCAGCTGTTATGCCGTCTTATTTGAACGCCACGGCTTTGCCGGATGTGTCCTTGATATCAGCCCATGATTTTTCAACCGTGGTTTTGACGGCAGCAGGCATCGGAACGTAATCCAGGTCATCGGCAACCTTGTCGCCATTTTTGTAAGCCCATTCAAAGAACTTCAGCGAGGCAGTGGCCTGGGCAGGCTTGTCCTGGCTCTTTTGCATCAGGATGAAGGTGGCGCCTGTGATGGGCCATGAATCCTTGCCTGGTTGCTCGGTCAGGATCTGGTAGAAGCTCTTGTTCCAGTCCGCACCTGCTGCTGCTGCCTTAAAAGCGCTGTCGTCGGGGGAGACAAACGTGCCGGCAGCGTTTTTCAGCTGGGCGTAGACCATCTTGTTTTGCTTGACGTAAGCGTACTCAACATAGCCGATGGAGTTTGGCAGGCGGCTAACGAAAGCGGCGACGCCTTCATTGCCCTTGCCACCAGCGCCGACAGGCCAGTTCACTGCAGTGCCTTCACCGACCTTGGTCTTCCATTCAGCGTTGACCTTACTCAAATAGTTCGTGAAGATGAAGCTGGTGCCCGAACCATCAGCGCGGCGAACTTGTGCGATGTCCGCATCAGGCAAGGCCAGCGTCGGGTTCAGCGCCTTGATGGCCGGATCAGACCACTTGCTGATCTTGCCGAGGTAAATGTCGCCCAGCACCTGACCGGTCAGCTTGAGCTGGCCTGGGGTGATGCCCTTGATGTTGACAACTGGCACAACGCCGCCGATCACAGTAGGGAACTGGACCAGATTCTTGGCTTTCAGTTCGTCGTCCTTCAAAGGCATATCGGAAGCACCGAAGTCAACGGTCTTGGCCTCGATCTGCTTGATGCCAGCACCGGAACCGACGGACTGGTAATTGATCTTGATGCCGGTAGCCTTGTTGTAGTCAGCTGCCCACTTGGAATACAGCGGTGCCGGGAAGCTGGCGCCGGCGCCGGTCACGTCCTGGGCCGAAGCCAGACCAACAAAGGAGAGGGAAGTCAGCGCCAGGGCCGCGGTCAGGGAGATTTTGAAACTTGATTTCATCAGAACACCTCTTGGGTTGGAGAAAAACTAAAAAAAGGACGGAGAAAACAGGAATACGGAAAGCAGCAGGTGCCGCAACTGTAGAAATTTTGTGTGACAGGGATATGACAACCCTGAAGCCGCGAAAAAGAGCCCGACGCTTGCAGTTGTCACAAAACCGTCAAATTTAGGTCACGCCTGTGTCACGCCGGCAACCTACGCTAGGGCGAGTTTTTACCGGGAGGTTCTGAGTCCCCTTCTGTCTCTCGCTCCCGACCGCCCTGCTACAACCGGCCTGCCGAATCGAGCTACGACATACAACGTGATTTGGGGGTCATTTACGGTCGTAGCCCGCGTCGTCCCTGCATAGTCTGCTATTCATTAGATAGTGATCGCAGGTTTTAAAAGTTTTTAAGCCTCAGGAACACCATGCCTTTTCCTACCTCGTCATCCAACCGGCGCCAACTTTTGCAGCGCTCCGCTGCGCTGGGAGCCAGCGCAGTTGTACCTGCCTGGGCCCAGCCCGGCAAGCCTGCCGGGGCTTCGCGCAGCATTGTCGTTGCCCAGGTGGTTGACTTTTCACAAGCACAGCAGGACGTTTCCAAGGACTTTTTGATCGGCTCGCGAGCTGCCTGGCAGGACATCAACCAGAAAGGCGGCATCCGCGGTCGGCGCATAGATCATCTGACGCTCGAAACCGATGGCACGCTAGCCAGCTTGGCCGCAGCCATGGAACCCATTAAGGCCAACGCGTCCTGCGTGGTGCTGTCAGGCAGCGTCGGCGACCTGATGGCCGCCTCGACCGTTGCTCTGGTGCGCAAGGACGGCCTGAATATCGCACATGCGGCGCCGTGGCTACAGAACTCCAGCCTGGAGGTCGATGACAACACCTTTCCGATCTTTGCAGCGCGCCAGGAGCAGATTGCCCATGCGCTCAAAACGCTCTCCGTAATGGGTCTGAAGGAGCTGGGCGCGGTCTACGGCACAGCCCGCGACCATTCGGCCTACCACGTCGAGGTCGAGCGGATTGCCGCCAGCATGCAGCTTCGGCTTGAGTCTTTCCAGGGCGCAGGTCAGTTGCGCAGCATGGGCCAAAGACTTACGCCTAAAACACCCGCAGTGCTGCTTTTTGTGGGCGGCACGCCTGAACTTGCCGAATTTACCCGGGGTCTCGAAAAACAATCCCGCCAGCGTTACGTTGTTGCGCTGGCCGACGTCAACCTGCAAGTCATGCAGCAGATGGGCGCCGCAAAAAACACCCCGGTTATTGCCACTCAGCCCGTACCCATGGTCACGGCCAGCCTGCCCATCGTGCGGAGTTACAGAGAGACCCTGTCAAGGCTTTTTGACGAACCGCCGACCTCGCTCAGCCTGGCAGGCTTTATTGCCGCACGCTATACCTTTGAGGTGCTCAATGACGTGGATGGCCCCCTCACAAGGCAAAGCGCGCTGGCGGCCTTCCAGCGCCGCTCGGCCATGGATGTCGGCGGCTTTCGTGTCAGCTTCAATCCGCAGCGCCGCAGCAGCACCTATGTCACCCAAAGCATGATGACAATTGATGGCCGTGTGATTGGATAGGCCATAGCAACCCATGCGGATACCTCGCGAATGCTATGCTGAAAGGCTATACAGAAACCGATACATGCAAAATGGAACGCTACTGGCTGCTGTGGACCTTGGGTCCAACAGTTTTCGCCTCGAAATCGGCCGCTTCGACCACGGCCAAATCAAACGCACCGAGTACCTCAAGGAAACCGTCCGCCAGGGTAACGGGCTGGACGCCGATCGCAATCTGACGCCTGACGCCATGCAGCGAGGCTGGGATTGCCTGGCCCGTTTTGGCGAGCGGCTGGCCGGCTTTAAAAGGTCGCAGGTGCGCGCCGTCGCAACCCAGACACTGCGCGAAGCCCGTAACCGTGATGATTTTTTGGCCAAGGCACACAAGATTCTTGGCTTCCCGATTGATGTCATCGCAGGGCGCGAAGAAGCCCGGCTGATTTACCAGGGCGTGGCCCACATGCTGCCGCAGTCGGACGAGCGCCGGCTGGTGGTAGACATTGGCGGGCGGTCAACCGAAATGATCATCGGCAAGGGACTTGAAGCCAGCACTATGGAGTCTTATCGGGTCGGCAGCGTGGCCTGGTCCATGAAGTACTTTCCCGACGGGCAATTCACGACCAAAGCTTTCGACATGGCCGAAATCGCCGCCAAAGCCGTGCTGGAAGATGCCGTCACCGCCTACAGCCCCGGCAACTGGGACGTGGCTTATGGCTCGTCCGGCACGATTGGCGCCGTCAGTGATGTGCTGGCTGCATCCGGCTGGCCGGCCGGCGTGGTAACCAGCGAAGGCCTGGACTGGCTGCTTGAACGCCTTGTGAAAGCCCAAAGCGCCGATCGCCTGAAGATTGAAGGCATGAAGGACGACCGGCGCGCCGTCATCGGTGGTGGCGTCAGCGTGCTGCGGGCTGTGTTCAGGCTGCTCGATATCGACAGGATGGAAGCGGCACAAGGTGCACTGCGCCACGGGGTGCTGTATGACCTGATTGACCGCGAACAGGATCTGACCGATTTGCGCTCCACCAGCGTACAGCGCCTGGCCGACCGATTTGGCGCAGACGCACCGCAGGCAGCGCGTGTCAGCAAGGTCGCCAGATACCTCTTCAAAATGGCCGGCGTCGACCTGCAGCCCGCCGAGTCTGACCGACTGCAGCGCAAGCTTGAATGGGCGACGCAGCTGCATGAGATCGGCTGCCA
>JANYFF010000304.1 GCA_025362825.1 Polaromonas sp.
GTTGCCAAATCATTTGCCGGCCAGCCCAGCCACCCGGTGATGCTAGCACTGATGCCCCTTGCGCCGACTTACCGGATAGAAGCGCGTCACCTGCTGGCCGTGATTGAAGGCTGCCAGATGGACCTAGAGCAAAACCGCTACCTCGACTTTCCCAATCTACAGCGCTACTGCCATCTGGTGGCAGGCATCGTCGGCGAAGTGGCGGCGCGCATCTTTGGCCAGACCGAAGACATCACCACCGCCTACGCCCACAAGCTGGGCCTGGCTTTCCAGCTGACCAACATCATCCGCGACGTGGGCGAAGACGCCCTGCGTGGCCGCATTTATCTGCCGGTCAACGAGCTGCAGCAGTTTGACGTGAAGGCGCACGAGATTTTGAAGCGCCAGTATTCAGACCGCTTCACCGCGCTGATGAAGTTCCAGACGGACCGCGCCCTGGCCCTGTACGACGAGGCGCTGGCCATGCTGCCGGAAGCCGACAGGCGATCCCAAAAACCCGGCCTGATGATGGCCAGCATTTACCGCACGCTGCTGCGTGAAATTGCAGCAGACAACTTTCAGGTGCTGCACCAGCGCGTCAGCCTGACGCCGCTGCGCAAATTCTGGCTCGCGTGGAAGACGCAGGCTTTCGGGCGGGTTGTCTAGCTATGGCCTTTGCATGAAGCTTGCGGTCATTGGTGGGGGCTGGGCGGGCTGGGCCGCCGCGGTTGAAGCCACTCGGCGCGGGCACCAGGTCACGGTTTTTGAGGCTTCGCGCACCGCCGGCGGGCGCGCCCGACGGGTTGATGCGGCGCTTGCCGGGCAACCCCTGGCATTGGACAACGGCCAGCACATCCTGATCGGCGCTTATACCGAAACCCTTCAGCTCATGGCCGATCTGGGCATTGACGTGTCTGCCGCCTTGCTGCGCATGCCGCTCACCCTGCAGTTTCCTGATGGAAACGGCATCCGGCTGCCGAGGCTTCGCGCACCTTTTGATGCGCTTTTCGGCATCCTGAGCGCCAAAGGATGGCCTTGGCGCGACAGGCTGTCCCTGCTGCGCGCGGCTACCGGCTGGCAATTGCGCGGTTTTCGGTGTGATG
This sequence comes from Polaromonas sp., assembly GCA_025362825.1. Taxonomy (GTDB): domain Bacteria; phylum Pseudomonadota; class Gammaproteobacteria; order Burkholderiales; family Burkholderiaceae_C; genus Polaromonas. The sequence continues at coordinate 1,083 of JANYFF010000304.1, forward strand.
TCAGGCAATCGGTGGCAGACCTGTGCAGCGGCCTCGCACCGGGCGCTATGGCGACGCTGATTGAGCCACTGTGCGTTTCGGCCCTCAACACACCGCCCGAACGCGCCAGCGGCCAGATTTTTTTGCGCGTGCTGCATGACTCGCTGTTTTCAATCAGTGGCGGTTCCAACCTGTTGCTGCCGCGCGTAGACCTTGGCGCGCTGCTGCCGGGCGCAGCGTTGTCCTGGCTCACAACGCAGGGCGCCTGCGTCAGGACCGGTGTGCGGGTAAAAGGCATCACCCGACGCGGGGACTTGTGGCAGTTGGAGACGGACAGCACCGAGTTGTCAGACACTTTTGAAGCCGTCCTGCTGGCGTGCCCTCCCCTTGAGGCCGCACGGCTAGCCGAGCCCTGCCTTGATCTGGGCAATCCCTGGCTGGCAAAGGCCCGCGGCCTACGCTACGAAGGCATTGCAACGGTCTACGTCATGGCGCCCGGCACACGCCTCACGCAGCCGATGCTGGCCCTGCATGCAGGTGACGGGCATCCAGCGCAGTTTGTGTTTGACCGCGGGCAGCTCAGCGGCCCGGCCGGACTGCTTGCCTTTGTCGTCAGCGCCAGTGTGGGCGACAACGCGGCCCTGACGGCGCAGGTGGTGGCGCAAGCGGCCGCCCAGCTCGGCCTGCAACAACTGCAGGTGATCCAGACCATTGTTGAAAAGCGTGCCACATTTGCCTGTACGCCCGGCCTGCAAAGACCGGGGCTGCAAATTGCCCCCGGCTTGCTGGCCTGCGGCGACTATGTAGACGGGCCTTACCCTGCAACACTGGAAGGCGCGGTGCGCTCTGGCTTGGCAGCAGCAAGACATTTGCTATCAATTAAATAGCTGCATACACCCGTATTACCTGGGCCGCAGCTCTGCTTGGCACCTAAAACGGCTTTTTGCCGATTCAGGCAGCTGCGCGCTCGTCCGCCTCTGCCGCTGCAATGAAATCGCACAGCTCCGTCAGGCTGGCAACCGTGAGGTGCGGTGCATCCGCATACTTCCAGGGGTTCGATGCCCGGTTCAGCCACACCGTCTGCATGCCTGCATTCAACCCGCCCAGCACGTCAAGGGTGTCGTCGTCACCGATGTGCAGGACCTCGCCAGGCCGTGCATCGACCGCACCTGCCGCAGCGTGGAAAATACGAGAATCGGGCTTGCCCACGCCAAACTCATGGGCGCTGACATTGGCCTTGAAATAATGCTTGATACCTATGCGTCCGATGTCGGCGTTGCCGTTGGACAGTGCGACGACAGGAAACCGGGCCGACAGGAAATCCAGGGCCAGCAAGGCATCTTCAAATAAAACCACCTTGTTGCGTTCGGCAAAAAACACGTCGAACGCCGCATCGGCCAGCAAGGGGTCTTCGCGCGAGCGGTACAGGGCCAGGCGTATCGCTTCGCGGCGTATGGCGCTCAGGTTGTGCCGGAGTTCAGGCCTGGAGCGGGCAACGTGCTCACGCAGCTCAAGCCTGGCCTTCGGGTTGGCAAACAGCGCCGCCGTCATGGGCGCCTTGTGGTTCAACCAGGCTTCGAGAGCTTTTTCGGCTCTTTCAATGACCGGCCAGACAGGCCACAGCGTGTCGTCCAGATCAAGGGTAATGGCTTTGATTATTTTTAGGTCAAGCATAGGGGAAAAGATTACCTGGGCGAGAATAACTCATGTCTTTTGCACCCGAACCCTCTTTCCGGCACGGCCAGGCGCCAGTTGCCACTTCCACCACAGCAGTGTTGTATTGCAACCTCGGAACGCCCGACGAGCCCACAGCCAAGGCGCTCCGCCGTTACCTGGCTGAGTTTTTGGGCGACCCGCGCGTCGTCGAAATCCCCCGGCTTGTGTGGATGGTGATTTTGCACGGCATCATCCTGCGCGTCCGCCCCAAAAAATCAGCCGCCAAGTACGCCAGCATCTGGATGCCTGAAGGCTCGCCCCTGCGGGTCTGGACCGAGCGCCTGGCCATAGGACTGGGCAAGCAACTGGCTGCGCAGGGCCACCAGGTTGATGTGCGCTACGCCATGCGTTACGGCAACCCGTCCATCGCCTCCCGGCTGGACCAGCTCAAGCTTGACGGCGTGACCCGCGTGCTCATCGTGCCGGCCTACCCGCAGTACAGCGCCGCCACCACGGCCAGCGTGTTTGACGCCGTTTACGGCTGGGCGGCCAAGGTACGCTTGCTGCCGGAGTTTCGCTTTGTGAATCATTACCACGACGACCCGGGCTACGTCGCGGCGCTGGCGACCGATATCCAGACTTACTGGCAGGCCAACGGCCGGGCAGACAAACTGGTGATGAGCTTTCACGGCGTGCCCGAACGCACACTCAAGCAGGGCGACCCCTACCACTGCGAATGCCACAAGACGGCACGCTTGCTGGCAGAAAAGCTTGGCCTGTCAAAAGACCGTTACCAGGTCACCTTCCAGTCGCGTTTCGGCAGGGCTGCCTGGCTGCAACCCTACACCGAGCCAACCCTTGTAAAACTGGCACAAACTGGCACCGAAAGCGTTGACGTAGTGTGCCCGGGGTTTACCGGCGACTGCCTTGAAACGCTGGAGGAAATCAACATGGAAGCACGCCACGCTTTTCTGCAGGCCGGCGGCAAGACCTTCAACTACATCCATTGCCTGAACGACAGCCCGGCCTGGGCCACCGCCCTCGCCGCCCTGAGCGCACAACACCTTTCGGGCTGGCCGACACAGGTGACACCGGACGAAAACGCGCTGGCCGCTTCAAAAGCTGCAGCACTGGCCCTGGGCGCGACACAATAGAAGCGCGTCCACGATGACACGCCGCAAGCTGGAATTACACTAGACAAATGCGTAACAATTCATCCCGGCTGGCAGAACTGCAACGCCACATGATTCTTGATTCGTCAGCCGAAAAAGCCTATGACGACATCACAAAGTTGCTGGCCACCAGCCTGGAGGTGCCGATAGCCATCGTCAACTTCCTGGACGACGACCGGGACTGGTTCAAGTCATGCATCGGCCTGCCGCTGACAGAGTCCCCGGCCGCCACTTCTTTCTGCGAGACGTTTTTTAACACCTCAGAAGACCTGATCGTGGTGGAAGACACCCGCGAAAGCGCGTTGTTCAGCCAGCATCCTCTGGTGGTGGGCGAGCCCTTCGTACGCTTTTATGCCGCCGCCCGACTGCGCGTCAATGGTCAGACGCTGGGAACCCTCTGTGCCTACGACATGCAGCCGCGCAACATCACGCCAGACCAGATCGCCCAGCTCCAGACGCTGACACTGGCCGTGGTCGAATTGCTGGCCCAGCGCAATCCGCTGGCGGCTTGAGACCGCCGCGAGCGCTTGAAAAGCGTCAACTACCTATAAAAATCGCTCCCAGCCCCCGGAAAAAGGGCGTCTCATGCTATTGAAAACATAGCGCCAAGCTTCAGTCAGCCTCCAGCCGCCGCGGCAAGTCTGCCGCTATCATCCCTGTGATGATTGATGCGCCCCGCTCCCCTGACGCGATGTAACTGAAGCCAAAGAAACTGCTCTGGCTGGCGCCTTCATACATCGCTGGCAGGGTGTTACGGCCAGCGAGTTGTCTACCGCGCAAAGTTTTGTACGCGAGCTGTGCGAATTGCTCGGCGTGCCGGCCCCGCACCCCACGGCCGACCAGAGCTATATGTTCGAGCGGCCCATCACCTTCAGCCACGGTGATGGCAGCAGCAGCCCCGGCCGTATTGATTGCTACCGCCACGGCCACTTTGTGCTGGAGGCCAAAAAGGTCAAGGCCGCCAGCCACACCAAGGGGTTTGGCGACGCGCTGCTGCGCGCCCGCGCCCAGGCCGAGGGCTATGCACGCGCCCTGCCCTCAAGCGAAGGCCGGCCACCGTTTGTGCTGGTCGTCGATGTCGGCACGGTCATCGAGCTGTATGCCGAGTTCACACGCAGCGGCGCCACCTACACGCCCTTCCCCGACCCGCGCAGCTACCGCATCGCACTGGCAGATTTGGCAAAGCCCGAGCTGCGCAACCGCCTGCGCCTGATCTGGACAGACCCCCTGGCGCTTGACCCCGCGCGTCTAAGTGCCCGCATCACCCGTGAAGTAGCCGCACAACTGGCAGAACTTGCCAAGTCACTAGAACAATCGGGCCACCGCGCTGACCATGTAGCGGCATTTTTGACGCGCAGCTTGTTCAGCATGTTTGCCGAAGACGTGGAACTGTTGCCCAAAGGCAGCTTTTTAAAACTGCTGCAAACCCACCAGACCGACCCGCGCGCGCTGCAAGGCATGTTGCAAGCGCTGTGGACAGACATGGACAGGGGCGGCTTTTCGGTTGCACTGGCGACGCAGGTGCTTAAATTCAACGGCAAGTTGTTCAAGCAGTCGGCCAGCGACGGCTACTCGCTGCTGCTCAACGCCGAGCAGATTGACCGGCTGATCGCCGCGGCAAAAAGCAACTGGCGCGAAGTCGAGCCCGCCATCTTTGGCACCCTGCTCGAGCGCGCACTGGACCCGACCGAGCGCCACGCCCTGGGCGCGCACTACACACCGCGCGCCTATGTTGAGCGGCTGGTGCTGCCTACGGTGGTTGAGCCATTACGCGCTGACTGGGCCAACGTACAGGCCGCGGCCGTGTTGCTGGCCAGCGAAGCAGCAGAGTTGCAAGGCAAAGCGCATGACCAGAAGATGCTGGAAGCGCGCGCAGAGATTAAAAAGTTTCACCACCAGCTTTGCACCCTGCGCGTGCTCGACCCGACCTGCGGTAGTGGCAACTTTTTGTATGTAACGCTGGAGCATTTAAAACGTCTTGAGGGTGAAGTCATCAACCAGCTCGAAGCCTTTGGTGAAACACAAACCACGCTGGGGCTTGAAGGCGAAACCGTCACCCCGCAGCAACTGCTGGGCATAGAGCTGAACGAACGCGCCGCCGCACTCGCCGAGCTGGTGCTGTGGATTGGCTATTTGCAGTGGCACATACGTACACGCGGCAACAAAGCCGTGGCTGAGCAGGTGGTGCATGACTACGGCAATATCGAGCGGCGTGATGCCGTGCTGGCTTGGGCTGATACCGACCTGGCTTATGACGCCGACGGGCAGCTACTGAGCCGCTGGGATGGCAAGACATTCAAGACGCATCCGGTGACCGGCGCGCTGGTGCCTGATGAAGCAGCGCTGGTGCCGCAGTGGAAGTACATCAGGCCGACGCAGGCCGAGTGGCCAAAGCCTGATTTTATTGTGGGAAACCCCCCATTTATTGGAAAAATCAAAGTTCGAGAGGCCTTGGGCGACGGTTATGTAGAAGCGTTGCGCCAGACTTGGCCCGAGGTACCCGAGAGTGCCGATTTTGTTATGTATTGGTGGCATCACGCGGCGTGCACAGTGCGTGACGGCAAGGCACGGCGATTTGGTTTCATCACCACCAATAGTTTGCGGCAGACGTTCAATGGACGCGTAGTGGATGCACAACTGTCGCCCCCCCCAAAGACGACAATTCAAACTACATCGCCACTTGCACTCGTCTTCGCCATTGCGGACCATCCGTGGGTAGACAGCGCTAACGGTGCCTTCGTACGTATTGCGATGACCGTGGGCATGCGAACCAGTAACTTCAATGTTAATGACCTACCCGATGCATACGGCGCAAACATTGCCTTGTATGTGGCCAATGGACGCTTGCTGACAGTCAGCAGCGAACAACCCGGCGAGTACGGTGAAGTCGACGTCACCTTTTCCGAGCGATGGGGTGTAATTCATGCGGACTTAAGCGTCGGCGCGAACGTGGCGTCTGCTGCAGCGATGCAAGCCAACGGCAAACTAAGCAATACAGGAGTCATACCTCATGGTGAAGGTATGTTGGTTACGCCTGAGCAAGCGTTGCAATTCGAACCTCACGCGCCTGTGAAGCCTTACAGAAACGGTAAAGATTTAACGAGCCACAGCCGCAACCTATTGGTCATTGACTGTCATGGCCTAGGGCTAGAAACTTTGCGCTCAAGGTTTCCCTCTGTCTATCAGTGGCTACTTGTTCACATTAAGCCCGAGCGAGACGCCAACAGGGATAGGGACCTTCGAGAAAAATGGTGGCTGCATCGCAGAAGTAACGAAGACATGCGGCGAATCTTGCATACCCTTCCACGCTATATCGCAACGGTGATGACAGCCAAACACCGCATATTTCAGTTTTTGGATGGCTCAATCCTGCCCGATCAAATGCTGGTCGTTTTTGGGCTAAAAAACGCATATCACCTCGGCATCCTGTCAAGCCAAGTTCACGTAACTTGGTCACTAGCGACAGGTAGTCGACTGGGTGTCGGCAATGATCCCCGTTACAACAAATCCCGATGCTTCGAAACCTTCCCCTTCCCCGACGAAGACACAGGCTTGACCACCGAATTGCGCGCTCACATCGCCGCACTCGCAGAGCAAATCGACGCCCACCGCAAACGCCAGCAAGCCGCCCATCCCGGCCTCACGCTGACCGGCATGTACAACGTGCTCGAAGCTTTGAAAGAAGGCCGAGAACTCACAGCCAAAGAAAAAGCCATTCACACCCAGGGTCTGGTCGGCGTGCTTAAAGAGCTGCATGACGAACTCGACGCGGCCGTATTGCAGGCCTATGGTCTTGATTTTGGCCTTGAGCCGGGGCTGAGCACCGACGCCCTGCTCACCCACCTGGTGGCGCTGAACGCACAGCGGGCCCTTGAAGAAAAAGCCGGCCACGTTCGCTGGCTGCGGCCAGAGTTTCAAAACCCCTCAACGCAGTCGGTCACAAGCTCACTATCAAATCAGGAGCAATCTGGGCAGACTTTACCGGGGCTACAGGCCGATTTGGCCCTTGATTTGCCAATTCAGGCCGTTTCGCAAGCCTCCAGCACTGCACAACCGTGGCCTGGCACCCTGCCAGAGCAGGTCCGCGCTGTAGCGCAGGTATTGGCCAGCGCAAACGCCGCCATGCCGTTAGCCGCCATCGAGGCGCGCTTTAAAGGCAAAGGCCCATGGAAAAAAGGCCTGCCCCGCATTCTGGAAACGCTCGAAGCGCTGGGGCGTGCGCGGCGTGAAGAAAACAATGGCTGGCTTGGTTCGTGAGGCATGAGCCCATTTGGGGTAAAACCACGGGCACAATGACACTCCAGAGGCTAGCAACATGAAACCATCATTCGCACTGAACCAAAAACGCGCCGCCATCCGTGAGGTGACCAGTCGTTGCCGTGCCACGAACCCGCGCGTCTTTGGCTCTGTGCTGCACGGCAACGACCACGAGGGGAGCGACCTTGATTTGCTGGTGGATGCACTGCCCGGTGCGACTTTGTTCGACCTGGGTGGCTTGCAAGACGAGCTCGAAGAGCTGCTGGGTGTGCGGGTTGACCTGCTCACACCTCATGACTTGCCTTTAAAGTTTCGCGCACAAGTGATCTCAGAGGCCGTGCCGGTATGAACACGAATAAGCTGCTGGACTACCTGGGGCATATGCAATCTGCCACCAAAGACGCCTGTGGTTTCATTGTGGGCATGAGCGGGACGGAGTTCCTCGGCGACAGGCGAAGCCAGAATGCCGTGGTGATGAGCCTGATAGTTCTGGGAGAGGCAGCGGCCAAGGTGATGGACATGTATCCGGACTTTGTGGCCCTCCATCCAGAGATTCCATGGCGAAACATGCGGGGCATGCGTAACCGCATCACGCACGGTTATTTCGAAGTGAATTTTGAAATGGTTTGGGAGACCGTCACAACGGCACTACCAGAGCTCATGACACAACTGCCTGCTGCGCGTACAGACGCAGATTCCAAAAAGGCATAAACCTCTTTGCGGGTCATCAAAACGGGTTGAGAAGAAGTAGACGGCTGCCAGCACAAGCGGAGTGCCACTGGCGCTTTCAATTCAGGACCAGCAAGTCCTTTCGTTAAATGTGGGCGACCATGATGCAGTTTATTGATACATCGCATCCGGCATTACGGGCACTTTCCGACCCGCTTTGACAGTCAAAACGAGCTCCCGCCCCGGTAAAACCTGCATCTTCAGCTATTATTTCAATAGCAAGGCACGCGTTCAACAAGTTCTGCTGCTTCAATAAACGCCGCCACTTTTTCAAGCTGGTCAGGCACATTCAGCGCGGGTGCATGGCCGCAGCCTTCAATCTCCACCACCTGCGCCCGGCCCAAAGAGCCTGGACCTCGGCGCAGCATTTCGGTGGTGGTTTCGCGCAGCACCAGGTCTGACTCTGCGCCGCGCAGGCACAGCACTGGCACCTTGATCTGGTCGTAATGGTCCCATATCAAATAGTCGTCCGGGTGGCTGATGAACTGCTGCACCATGGCCGGGTCGTAATGCGGTGTCACTCGGCCATCAGGCAAGCGGCGCGTTGAGGTTTCCGTCAAGCGGCGCCACTGGGCGTCTGTCAGGATGCCGAACGATTTATAGACCATGCGGAAGAACGCCTCCAGCTCCGCCACCGTGTTAAAGGTGGGCGGGCTGCCGGCATAAGCCTTGATGCGGGTAATCGCCGCATCGGCCAGTTGCGGGGCGTTGTCGTTGAGCGTCAGGCTCTGGATGCGCCGCTTCATGCCGGGCTGAAACAGCCCCGACGCGCACACGGTACCAATTGCGCCGCCCATAGAGGTGCCTACCCAGTGCGCTTTCTCAATCTTCAGATGGTCAAACAGTGCCGCCGCAATGCGTGCGTAAAACCGCAGGCAGTATTCCTGTGCCGGCCGCGGGCTCCATTGGCTCAGGCCACGCCCGATGGTATCGGGGCAAATCACCCGGTAGCGGGTGGCCAGGTGCGCTGCCAGCTCGTCCATGTCGCGCCCGGTGCGTGCCAGGCCATGCCAGGCAATCACCGTGCGCTCATGCTGCGCACCCCATTGCGTGTAGTGGATCTCGCGACCCACGCAATTGATGTAGTGCGAGGTGAGTGGCGGGATGGGCATGCGTTTGGTTTCTTTTTATTGTTCTTGTGCGCTGGCGCCGTTGCCGGCTATTTCAGCAACTTTCCAGTGCTGCCGATTACCGTCACCTCGACATAACGCGAGCCGATGCGGTTGCTCGGCGAGTAACCTACTGTGATACCGCCGGTGTCGTAACTGCCCATGGACTCCAGCGCCTTGACCACCTTGGCCCGCGTGGGATTGGGACCGGCACGCCGCAAGGCTTCGACCAGCACCTTGGCCCCGACAAACTCCTCAAAACTGGTGTAGTTGATGAGCTCCTTGGGGGCATATTTTTTCAGCAGCGTCTGGTACTCGCGCACCACGGGCAGATTGGCCATGTAGGGATAAGGCACCACCTGGCTGATGCCAAGTCCATGGGCGTTTTTGATGCCGGCCAGCTTGACCAGTTCAGCCGGGTCAACCACCGAAATGTTGTACATCTGCGCGCCACCACCGCTTTCACGGTAGAGCCGCATAAAGGCGGCGGTAGATTTGTTTACCGACACCATGATGATGGCCTGTGCGTCCGACGCTTTGATCTTTTTAACGGCTTCTTCAACCTTGTCGGTGTTGCGCTCGTAGCCCGCAGCAACGCTCAAGTTCAGGCTGCGTTTGGCCAGCGCGTTGGTCACACCCAGCAGACCGGCCTTGCCGAAACCGTCGTCCTGATACATCACGGCGATTCGCTTCATGCCCAGTGTGGTCAGTTGTTGCACCATGTGTTCTGCTTCGTCCGCATAGCCCGCACGCACATGAAAAATCCACGGGTTAAACGGGTTGCGCAGCGATTCACCGCCTGTGTAGGGTGCCACCAGGGCAGCGCCACCTACATCGAGCACCCCATCGGTCAAGAGCTGGGTCACATTGGCGGTGCCGGCAAAACCAAACAGTGCCACAACCTCTGGCTGGGCCAGCATTTCACGCGTCAGGCGAACGGTCTCGGAAACCTTGTACCCATCGTCAACCACTTCGTGCCGTATCTTTGCGCCATGTATGCCGCCCTGCGCATTGATGGCATCGAAATAAATCTGTCCGCCCACCACCATCTGGTGACCGGTACTGGCAAGCACGCCAGACAGTGGCGCGACCTGGCCAATCACCAGTTCTGCGGCCGGCGCAAGGCTGCCTACGCAGCACAGTACCAGGGTAGCCAGCATATTGCTGCCCCATGTTTTGAATGTTTTCATGATTTGTCTCCAGCTTGTAATGCCTGAGCTCAGGCTTTGGGTGGTCCCTGAAATCCTGCGGCGCCAGGCCGCCCCACTACGCTGGTGGGAACATCACCCCGGCAGCTAGCGTTAACCGCCAGCACCAGGGTGATCGCTTTTAGTTCGGTACAGCGAGCGAGGTGCCCGTAAAACCGATCTGGTCGCCTGCTGGAGGTGCAGCGCTGATGGCCGGCACGTTGGCGCCGGTAATCGCTGGCGCCGCACCCGGCGCGCCGCCGCGAACGGTGGTACGCACTACTT
>JANYFF010000112.1 GCA_025362825.1 Polaromonas sp.
CATCCGCAAGGATGCGCGCGGCCATTATCGTGGCCAGAAACAGATCTGGTTCCTGCTCAAGCTCATGGGACGAGACAGCGACATGAACCTGCGCGCCACCGACCATCCCGAATTCGACGCCTGGCGCTGGAACGATTACTGGGTGCCGCTGGACGTCGTCGTGGAGTTCAAGCGCGGTGTCTATGAAATGGCATTGACGGAGCTCGCTCGATTTGTTCCGCATCTTGATTTTCGCGCCGACCTTCGCCATCGCAGCAACTCGCATCCGCGCGAGCAGGGCGCAACCGATGCAGGTGAAACAGGTGGACGCTGGTCGAACCCTGGCATGAACCTTCACAATGGACGGCTGGGCGCTTCGTTTGAATTGCCTCCTGGTGCCACCTTTGAGCCCGACCCGCAAACCAGCCTCGGCCATCCCGATCACCGGATAAAAAAACATGAGAACTAGGGGATTGGCGGCGGGACTGGCTGTCTTGCTTGCGTGGGGCATGGCAGGTAACACGTTGGCGCAGGGTTTTTTTGAAGGCAAGCCCTGGACGGAGTCCGAAGTCCCTCCACCGCCGCCCGTAGATTTCACCAAGCTCATTGCCTTCAACATGGCGCCCGGGATGGCCCTGGCTTATGGTGTCGATCCCGCGACCGTGAAGATTTCAAAGAGCGACAGCCTGGTGCGCTATGTCATGGTCGCTACCAGCCCCAGCGGTGCGCGAAATGTGATGTATGAAGCGATTCGCTGCAGCACGGCGGAGTTCAAAACCTATGCGCGGTATTCGTCTGATGGGCAATGGCGACCTGTCGAAGACCCGGAATGGCGCTCCATGCTGAACAACATGCAGTCCAAGCATGCGCTGCAATTTGCCAGGGCAGGGGCCTGCGATGCCGGAACGCCTGTCAGCTCAGTCGCAGAGCTTGTAAACAAATTAAAGTACTTTGACCAGCAGCATCCCTGACCTTGCATGACACGGCGACCATACCGCACCGCGACTCACGCGCGCGTCAGGACCAGGTTGGTGCGGTGGACCATTTCAGGCTCACCGGTATAGCCAAGCAGTTTCTCAAATTCGGATGATGCCTTGCGGCAAATCAGGCGGGCTTCGGCGCTGGAGTAATTGGCAAGGCCACGCGCAAATTCAAGGCCTTCAGCATCCCGCACCGCAATAACGTCGCCACGCGAGAATTCCCCCTGCACAGACGTCATGCCGATGGGCAGCAGGCTTTTGCCCTCGTCACGTACCTTGCTGACTGCGCCCGGGTCCACCACAACCGCGCCGCGCATCTGCAGATGATCCGCCATCCATTGCTTGCGTGCCTGGTTTTTCTGGGTTTGCGCTACCAGCAGTGTGCCGATAGCCTCGCCCTGGCTGAGCCGGATCAGGGCCCGGGGTTCACGGCCCCACGCAATCACTGTCGATGCGCCCGATCCAGCCGCGCGTTTTGCAGCCAGAATTTTTGTGATCATGCCGCCGCTGCCTATGCTGGAGCCTGCACCGCCAGCCATGGCTTCCAGCGCAGCATCGCCGGCTTTACCGATGTGTACAAAGGTGGCAGCAGGGTCCTTGCGCGGATCAGCCGTGTACAGCCCCTTCTGGTCGGTCAGGATAATCAGCGCATCAGCCTCGACCAGGTTGGCCACCAGGGCACCCAGCGTGTCGTTGTCACCGAACTTGATCTCGTCGTTGACGACGGTATCGTTCTCGTTGATGACGGGCACGACACCAAGCTGCAATAGCGTGAGCAGGGTCGAGCGTGCATTGAGGTAGCGTTCACGGTCGGCCAGGTCGGCATGCGTCAGCAAAACCTGTGCGCTGCCGATACCGTTTTCACGCAATTTGGTTTCGTAGACCTGGACCAAACCCATCTGGCCGACAGCTGCTGCCGCCTGCAACTCGTGGATTGCTTTGGGCCGCGTGGCCCAGCCCAGGCGCTTCATGCCTTCGGCAATCGCACCGCTGCTCACCATGATCACTTCTCGGCCGCCCTTGACGAGTTCGGCCAGCTGCTCGCACCAGTTGGCGATGGCCTCGGCGTCCAGCCCGCGGCCCTCATCGGTGACCAGGCTGGAACCAACTTTGACCACAATGCGCCTGGCATTGAGCAATACGGTGGAACCTGCGTCTTTTTGCATTTTTAGCGGATTTTAGTGCTGCAGCCCAGGAAACGTGCGGCCAAGCAGCTATTATTTATATAGCAACAAGCTTGTGTAAAAGCTTAGTCAGTGCCTGGAGGCTCTGCTGGCAATACAGCGAAACGCGGATCAACTTCTTCGACCGGCTGTTCGCTTTTCTGCACTTCCTTGACGTGCTTGTAAATCGTCTTGATCAGATGCTCGCAGCCTTCGCGCGTCAGCGCCGAGATCTCGAAGACCGGGCCTTTGAACTTGAAGCGTTTGACGAAATCCTTGACGATAGCGGCGCGCTTGTCGCCGTCCACCATGTCGAGCTTGTTCAGCACCAGCCAGCGCGGCTTCTTGTAGAGTGCCTCGTCGTATTTTTTCAGCTCGCCCACAATGGCTTTGGCTTGGGCGACAGGATCCACACCCTCATCAAACGGTGCCAGATCGACAATGTGCAACAACAGGCGTGTGCGCTGCAGGTGCCGCAAAAACAGATGGCCAAGTCCGGCACCTTCCGAGGCGCCTTCAATCAGGCCCGGGAGGTCAGCCACAACAAAGCTCTGCTCAGGCGCGACGCGCACGACGCCCAAGTTGGGATGCAGCGTGGTGAAGGGGTAGTCGGCGATTCGCGGCCGTGCATTGGAGACGGCCGTGATGAAGGTGGATTTGCCGGCGTTCGGCATGCCCAGCAGGCCCACGTCGGCTAGCACCTTGAGCTCCAGCTTCAGGCTTTTGCGCTCGCCCGGCCAGCCGGGGGTCTTGCTGCGTGGTGCGCGGTTGGTGGAGCTTTTAAAGCGCAGGTTGCCGAAGCCGCCATCGCCGCCCTTGGCAATCAGAATCTGCTCGCCGGGCACCAGCAACTCAAACAGCGTTTCGCCAGTTTCCGAGTCGGTGAGGATGGTCCCGACGGGCATCTTCAGGATGATGTCGTCGCCCTTGGCGCCAAACATGTCAGAGCCCATGCCATGGCCGCCATTGCGCGCATCGTGGCGCCGCGAAAAGCGGAAATCCACCAAGGTGTTCAGGTTGATGTCGGCCATCGCATACACATGGCCGCCTCGCCCGCCATCGCCGCCATTGGGGCCGCCAAATTCCTTGTATTTTTCGTGGCTGAAAGAGACGCAGCCAGCCCCGCCATCGCCAGCTGCAATGTCAATAAAGGCTTCGTCTACAAATTTCATGGTGGGCTCACGTGCGAATGCAGATTGAAGAGGCAAAACTACTTGGCATAAAAAGTAGCTTGCAAACAAAAAAGCCCCGACAAGTCGGGGCTTCGTATCAGTCGAAGTGACTTGTCGAAGTGATCAGCTTACGCCGGGGTCACATTGACGGTGTGCTTGTTCAGCGCACCTTTAATGGCAAACGATACCGAACCGCTAACCAGTGCAAACAAGGTGTGGTCCTTGCCGATACCGACATTGACGCCTGGATGGAACCGGGTGCCGCGCTGGCGCACGATGATGCTGCCAGCGTTGATGACTTCGCCGCCAAATTTCTTGACGCCAAGCATTTTAGGCTG
>JANYFF010000370.1 GCA_025362825.1 Polaromonas sp.
GACCTGTTTGAAACCGGCTTTAACCACTTCTTCCATGCGCGTGAAGGTGTAGGTGAAGGCCAGCACCGCGGTGATCTGGTGTTTTTCCAGCCGCACAGCGCACCCGGGGTTTATGCACGTGCCTACCTTGAAGGCCGGCTCGAAGAAAAAGACCTCGGCTTTTACCGGCAGGAGCTGACCTCGGGCGAGGCACAAGGCCTGTGCAGCTATCCACACCCTTATTTGATGCCGGATTTCTGGCAGTTCCCAACCGGCTCCATGGGCATAGGCCCGATCAGCTCGATTTACCACGCGCGCTTCATGCGCTACCTCACGCACCGCCGCCTGCTCGACTGCACCGGCCGCAAAGTGTGGGGCGTGTTCGGTGACGGCGAGATGGACGAGCCCGAATCGATGAGCGCATTGACGCTGGCAGCACGCGAAGGCCTGGACAACATGGTCTGGGTCGTCAACTGCAATTTGCAGCGGCTCGACGGTCCGGTGCGGGGCAACGGCCGCATCATCGACGAGCTTGAAAAGCTGTTTGCCGGCGCCGGCTGGAACGTCATCAAGCTGGTCTGGGGCAGCGACTGGGACGGCCTGTTTGCGCGCGACCTGACCGGCGCGCTGGCCGAGGCCTTTGCCCATACCGTGGACGGCCAGATGCAGACTTTTGCCGCCAAGGATGGCCGCTTCAACCGCGACAACTTCTTCGGCCAGAACGCAGAACTCACACGCCTGGCCCAAGGCATGACGGACGAGCAAATTGACCGCCTTAAACGCGGCGGCCATGATCTGGTGAAAATACATGCAGCCTACGCTGCTGCGGCCAACCACAAGGGCCAGCCGACGGTGATCCTGGCGCATACCAAAAAAGGTTACGGCATGGGCAGCGCCGGCCAGGGCAAGATGACGACGCATTCGCAAAAGAAGTTTGACGAGACCGACCTGATTGAGTTTCGCAACCGCTTCAACCTGCCTTTGACGGATGAACAGGCCAGACGCATCGACTTTTACAAGCCAGCTGCCGACAGCCCCGAGATGCAGTACATGCATGCAAAGCGCCAGGCGCTGGGCGGCTATCTGCCCAAGCGTGAAACAGCTGCAGGGCTGATCAATATCCCGGCCCTGCCGTCCTATGCGAACTTTGCACTGGCGGCAGACGGCAAGGACATGAGCACCACCATGGCTTTTGTGCGCATGCTGGGCGGTTTGCTGAAGGACGCTGCGCTTGGTCCCCGTATCGTGCCCATCGTCGCCGATGAGGCGCGCACTTTCGGGATGGCCAACCTGTTCAAGCAGGTCGGTATTTATTCCAGCGTCGGTCAGCGCTATGCACCTGAGGACATCGGCTCAGTCCTCTCATACCGCGAGGCGCTTGACGGGCAAATCCTGGAAGAAGGCATCAGCGAGGCCGGCGCGCTGGCCAGCTGGACGGCCGCCGCCACCAGCTACAGCGTGCACGGCCTGGCGATGCTGCCTTTTTATATCTACTACTCGATGTTTGGCTTTCAGCGCGTCGGCGACCAGATCTGGGCTGCCGCCGACCAGCGCGCCCGCGGCTTTTTGCTGGGCGCCACCTCTGGCCGCACCACGCTGGGCGGTGAAGGCCTGCAGCATCAGGACGGCACCAGCCACCTGATAGCCGCCACCATCCCGAATTGCAAGGCCTACGATCCGACCTTTGCCTGTGAGCTGGCCGTCATCCTCGACCGCGGCATGCAGGAGATGATGGTCGAACAGCAAGACGTGTTTTATTACGTCACCCTGATGAACGAAAACTACGCGCAACCCGACCTGCGTGAGGGCAGTGAGGCCGGAATCATCCGCGGATGCTATGAATTCAATAGCTACAAACGTCCAACAGACGGGTGCATGGGCACTAAAACACCTCCAATTGAAGCAAAAAAAGTGGTTTTGATGGGTTCAGGCGCCATCCTGACCGAAGTCATCAAGGCGGCGCAGCAACTGGCCTTGCAAGGCATCGAGGCACGCGTTTACAGCGTCACGAGCTGGAGCGAGCTGGCCCGCGATGGTGCGGCCTGCCAGAAACGCGTGCTCAAGGGTGAAACCGCGCTGACGGACCCGTATATCGCCCAACTGTTGCAAGGCAGCCAGGGCCCCATCATTGCCGCCACCGACTATGTGCGCGCCGTACCCGAAAGCATCCGGGCCTTTCTGCCGGAAGGGCGCCGTTACACCACGCTGGGCACCGACGGCTTCGGCCGCAGTGATACGCGCGCCGCGCTGCGCGATTTTTTCGGTGTCGATTCGGCATCCATCGTCAATGCTGCGCTTAAGGCGTTGCGAATCTCGAAGTAAATCGCATGTCACGTGGAATGAATGACCGTGTAAGCCCCAAGTGACAGACAGGGACAGCAGAACAAAATACAACGTGAACTTACTAAATGCACGATGGAGACAACAGTGAATGAAGTCAAATTGAATGTGGGCAGCCCGGTCCGCCGGCACGCCCTGAAAGCTGCCGGCATGGGCTACCTGCTGCTGGCTGCGTCGTCACTGACGCTGGCGCAGTCCAGCAACCAGGCCGTCAGCCTGGTCGTACCGCTGGCGCCCGGTGGTATTGCCGACATCACGGCCCGGCCGCTGGCTATTCCGCTGGCCAAAGAGCTCGGCCAGTCCGTCATCGTTGAAAACCGCATCGGTGCAGGCGGCGCCGTCGGTATGGCTTACGTCACCCGCCAGAAGCCTGACGGCAACACCTTGCTGATGGCGCTCTCCAGCATCGTCATCATTCCGGAAGCCGACAAGATCAGCGGACGCCCACCGTCCTACACCATGAGCCAGTTCACGCCCATCGCGCTGGTGTCGGCCGACCCAACGGTGCTCGTGGTGCGAATCAACAGCCCCTGGAAGACCGCTGCAGACCTGGTGCGCGACGCCAAAGCCAGGCCCAAGGCCATCAGCTACAGCTCGTCAGGCATTTACGGAACCACGCACGTGGCACAAGCCATGCTCTGGCAGGCCGCCGGTGTGGAGATGCTGCACGTGCCCTACAACGGCGGTGGCCCGTCGATGACGGCGCTGCTGGGCGGTCAGGTAGATGTGACGGCGCAGGCACCCGGCGTGGTGGCTGCACATCTGAAGGCGGGTACGGTACGCGTGCTGGGCACCTGGGGCGCCGAGCGGCTCAAAAGCCTGCCCGACGTCCCAACCTTCAGGGAGCAGGGTTTTGACGTGGAGTTCTACATCTGGTCGGGCCTGTTTGCGCCAGCCGGCCTGCCCGCGGCAAAACTGGTGCAGCTGAAAGCCGCTTCCCGCGCCGCGGCGCAAGATCCCGGTTTTGTCAGCGCGATGAACACCATGAACACACCCATCCATTACCTCGAAGGCGCCGAGCTCACCAAATTCCTGGAGCAAGACCAAAAACGCCTTGCAGCCGTGGTCAAGGCCATGGGCAAACTCGAATAATCCAAGAAAAGAACTGGAGCTCTCATGAAATTTGTACGTTTTTCCGTCAATGGCGATGCGGCGTCCGGCAGCCGCGTCGGTGTACTCGATGGCCAGCGCGTGGCGGCCGTCAGCACCCGCAGCGCTGGGTTGCCAGCCCAGGGTGATGTGTGGGCGCGCGACATGGCAGCGGTGATTGCTGCAGGCCAGGTCTTTAACGCCGAAGCCCTGTTTGCAGACAGCGCCAGTGTTTACGGTCTTGAACAGGTCCGGCTGCTGGCTCCGATGCTGCCAAGCACTATTTTGTGCGCGGGCAGCAACTACCACGCCCATAACCGCGAAAAAGCCGCGGCGCCGTTGTCGGGAAAGGAGCCTGAATTTTTCATAAAAACATCTGACTGCGTTGTGGGGCCTGAGGACGGCATCGTGCACGACGCGGTGCTGACTAAAAAGCTCGACAGCGAAACCGAACTCGCCATTGTCATCGGCAAGGCCGGCAGGCACATCCCGGTCGAATCGGCGTTGGACCATGTGTTTGGCTACTCCATCATCAACGACGTGACGGCTCGTGACCTTCAGGTTCGCCGCAAACCGGATGGAACCACCTGGTACGAGCTGGGCCGTGGCAAGGTGTTTGACACCTCTGCGCCCTTTGGCCCGTGCATCGTGACCAGCGACGAGATCGGCAATCCGCAAACGCTGCGGATCCGCACGCGCATCAATGGCGAGCTGCGCCAGTCGGGCAACACTTCAGACATGATCTGGACCTGTGCAGAACTGGTGCATTTTTTCTCGGTCAACCTGACCCTGCGTCCCGGCATGGTCATCATCACCGGCACGCCGGCCGGCACAGCCTGGTCATCAGACAAGGAGCTCGGAGGCCATTGGATGCCACCCGAGGGCGGTGAACCGCTGATTCCAGCCAAAGGTTACAACCAGCCAGGCGACGTCGTCGAATGCAGCATTGACCGCATCGGCATGCTGCGCAACACCGTTGTCTAATAGGTTTTTAAACGCCCATAAAAAAGCCGCCATGCAACTCCATGGCGGCTTTCTCTTTGGCTGCCTGCTGGTTTAGTTAGGCAGCAAAACCTTGTCAACCACGTGAATCACGCCATTGGACTGGTAAACGTCAGAGATCGTGACTTTGGACATGCCGCCTTTTTCATCGGTCAGGGTCAGGCCGCCGTTGCCGGTGGTCGCTACCAGGTTACCGCCGGCCACCGTCTTCAGCGTGGCCTTGCCACCGCCGGCTGCGATAGCCTTGTTCAGCGCTGCAGCGTCCATCTTGCCAGCCACAACGTGGTAGGTCAGCACGCCGGTCAGGGCCTGCTTGTTTTCAGGCTTCAGCAGCGTGTCCACCGTGCCGGCAGGCAGCGCTGCAAAGGCAGCGTTGGTCGGAGCAAAGACCGTAAAGGGGCCGGCGCTCTTGAGCGTATCGACCAAGCCTGCCGCCTTGACGGCTGCGACCAGCGTGGTGTGGTCTTTTGAGTTGACAGCGTTGTCAATGATGTCCTTCGAAGGCAGCATGGGCGCACCGCCCACCATGACCTGTTGCGCGAACGAAGAAGCGGCTGTCAGGCCCATGGCCAGTGCCAGGCCGATGGAAGCGAGTTTGTGTTTGGTTTGCATGTGAAGTCCTGTAAAAAGTGAAGTGGTGAAGTTGAACGGTTAGCCGAAATCAAAAGGATTTCCGAGCGGCTGTAAAGAATACGATGCCGCCCTGCCAACCGGATTCAAGTTCCTGTTTCAGTTTGCGTAGGACTGGACGCCGCCGGCATCAGCGGTTTGAAGCCATGCGAGTACCGCCTGCGGATAAAGCAGGTGTTCCTGCACAAGTACGCGCGCAGCCAGGCTGTTCGCATCATCACCTTCAAGCACCGGCACGGCGGCCTGCGCGACGATGGCGCCGTGGTCGAGCTCAGCTGTCACCATGTGCACCGTGGCGCCGGCAAATTTGCAGCCCGCATCGAGCGCGCGCTGGTGCGTGTTGAGCCCGGGAAACGCCGGCAGCAACGACGGGTGAATATTCACCATGCGCCCGGCATAACGTGCGACGAAGCCCGCTGTCAGGATGCGCATAAAGCCGGCCAGAACCACCAGCGCGGGCTGGTAGCTGTCGATCAGGTTTGCAAGGGCCGCGTCAAAGGTGTCACGCGATTCAAAATTTTTATGATCCAGGACCTGTGTTGCAATGCCCAGTCCGGCAGCTGATACCAGGCCTTCGGCCCCGGGCCGGTTGCTGATGACACAGGCCACATGGGCTTGCATTTTTTCATCCCAGCGGTCTTTTTGGGCGGCATTTGCAATGGCCAGCATGTTTGAGCCGGTTCCGGAGATCAAAATAACGATGTTTTTTCTATTCACCTGGACCTCTTGTTCCTTCACCCTGTAGTTTATGACCATCAGAACCCTAACCCCGATTGAAGCGCGCGTACTGGGCACGCTCATGGAAAAAGCCCGTACCGTGCCCGACAGCTATCCCCTGAGCCTGAATGCCCTAATGCTGGGCTGCAACCAGAAAACCAGCCGCGACCCGTTGATGGAGGTCAGCGACGACGAAGCGCGCGCGGCGATTGACAGCCTGAAAGCCAAAAGCCTGGTGTTTGAAGGCAGCTCCAGCCGCGTGCCGCGTTATGAACACAACTTCCAGCGTGCGGCTGGAGTGCAGGAAACGCAGGCCGTGGTGCTCGGCCTGCTGATGCTGCGCGGACCGCAAACGCCCGCCGAGCTGCGCACCAATGGTGACCGCTGGTACAGGTTTGCCGATACGGCAGCCGTCGAGACGGTGCTTATGGAGCTGCAGCAGCGCGGCGAAGAAGGCGGCCAGGCCACAGTACAAAAACTGCCGCGCGCACCGGGTGCCCGCGAACAGCGCTGGACGCATCTGCTGTGCGGCGAGCCTGACCTTGAGAGCTTCATGGCCAGCGTGGTAAGCGGGTCAGCCGAGGCTTCGGACCTGCTGGCGCGCG
>JANYFF010000376.1 GCA_025362825.1 Polaromonas sp.
GGGCAGATGGCGGCGTCGGCGGAACAGTATGGGGCACTCTTGAGCGAGCATGAGAAGGCAAAGGACGAAGTGGTACGACTGGAGACTGTGCTGAGGGAGGCTGAAGGAGCGGCGAAGGCAGATGCGGAGCTGGAGGGCCAGCTTGAAAAGGCGAAAGCGGAAGTCGCAGAACTGAGGACGGAGGCGCATGCTGCGCAAGAGGAGCGGTCCAAGCTGCAGGCAGACCTGACGAAGGTGCAGGCTAGGGGCACGGAGGAGCACGGAGCTGCTGAGGCTCGGCTGCGTGCGCTGGTACGGCGCGTGCATGGCCCCAACGACCGCGTCGCGGTGGGACTGCTGGCACTGGACCGCAAGGCCAGACGGTTTTTTCTGCAGGCCCAGGCTTGGGATTTACCAGCGCGTGAGTTCGAGGTGCTGTGGGAATTGATGACACCGCCAGGCCGGGTTGTCAGCAAACGCGTGTTGTCAGACAAACTGTCCGAAACCGACGGGGCGCTGGGCGACAACGCTCTGGAAGCCTTTATCTCGCGCCTGCGCAAAAAGCTCGCTGGCAGTGGCGCTTGCATTCGCACCCTGCGCGGCTTGGGTTATGTGCTGGAAGAAGAGCCTGCGTGAGCGCAGTGCCGGAGCTATGGCAGGCGAGATAAGTACCAAGCCGTCACTGCGCAGCCGCCTGGTACGGCACGTGGTCGTGCCGCTGGTGCTGACTTGGGGCTTGGGGACGGCGGTGGCGCTTTCCGTGGCAAATTATTTCGCTGGCCAGGCTTTTGATCGCTCATTGCTGGACGACGCCTACGCCGTCGCGGCGAACGTGCGTATCGACACCTCAGGCCCGATGCTCAACCTGTCGCCGAGCGAAATGGTCGCGCTGCTGTTCGATCAGAGCGAATCGGTTTATTTTGCGGTGCTGCTGCCCAGTGGCGTGCTGGTGGCCGGCCACGCGGGGCTGCATGCGCCCGAGCTGCCGGAAGAAGCGCCCTATGGCTTTGGCGACATCCTGTTTCAGGGGCGCGAACTGCGCGTGGTCAGCTTGCGTCGCAGCGAGCCTGCGGACTTTATCGTGGTAGTTGCCCAGACGTCGGTAAGCCGCAGCAAGCTGCTGCACCGCATGCTCGCGTTTGCCGTTATTCCGCAAATCCTGCTGCTGGTCTTTTTGATCTGGTGGCTGCGACGCAGTATAAAGCGTGACCTGAGGCCGTTGATCGGGCTGCAGGCGGCAGTGGACCGGCGCGATGCACGCGACCTGACGCCAGTGCCGTCGTCGGTGACCACCGGTGCCAGCACGCGCGACGTCGAGCGGCTTGGACTGGCAGTCAACTCGATGCTGGCTCGTCTTAGTGAAAGCATTCGTGCGCAGCGTGAGTTTGCGGGCAATGTGGCGCACGAGTTACGCACGCCGTTGGCCGGCATTCGCGCGCAGGCGGACTATGCGCTGGCTCATGCCGATCCGGAAGTCTGGCGCGAGCAGCTTCAAGGTATCGTTTTGGGCGAAGCCAGGGCTAGCCATATGGTGGAGCAGTTGCTGGCGCTGGCGCTGGCCGACGAGGCGCGTGCAGGACTGAAACTTGAGCCGGTGGCGTTGAACGAGCTGGCGCGCGGAGTACTCTTGCGATTTTTGGCGAAGGCCGATGCGGCGGGCGTGGATCTGGGGGGTGAAGGCCTTGATGAGCGGGTGTTGGTTCAAGGTCACGCAGCGCTACTGGAAGGTATTTTGGGCAACCTGTTGGACAACGCATTGCGTTATGGCGTGGCGGCGCATCCGCAAGTGACTGTGACTGTGGCACGGCACGATTGCGATGTGGTGATTGCCGTAACCGACAATGGTCCCGGTCTGGGCGAGCTTGATGCCGAGCAACTGCGCCAGCGCTGGACATTAGGCCCGGCAGGTCGGCGGATGGGGGAGGGGGCGGGCTTGGGGTTGGCGATTGTCAGCCGCTATGTCGAGCTGCTGGGTGCACGTTTGAGTCTGGACGCGGCGACCAACGGTGCGGGCTTGCGCGTCAGTGTGCGTTTTACGGATGCTGCTGTTCCGTCTGACGTAACGACCCAGCTGCATGTGCCACAAGCGAAGTCTTAATCTTGACACGTGGGCGGCATACACTGCGGCGTTTTCCCTTTTCAAAGTTAAATCTCAAGTTATGAATCTGCCACTGCGTTACCTGACTCTTTGCCTTTCTGCACTGCTGCTGTCCTGCGCTGCGTCGGCGCAAGACGCGCCTGAGCCAGAGCGCTTCAACGCCAAATTTCAAGCCACTTATCTCTGGCAGACCAAGCCCAGCTTTGCCGCGGCCTACTCTGGTGTTAACAGCTTGTTGCCTACGGCCGAAAAAAGTTACTCGTTTACTTCAACCGCTTTTCTTGGCTTGCGCCTGGCGCGCGATACCGAGTTGTACTTTAATCCTGAGGTTGTGCAGGGTGTGGCCATGTCAGGCTTGACCGGCCTAGGCGGTCTGACGAACAGCGAGCTGCAAAAGACGGGTGGCCCGAACCCCCAGCTGTATCGCGCGCGACTTTTTGTGCGGCAGACTTGGAACCAGGGGGGTGAACGCGAAAGTGTGGCATCCGATATGAATCAATTGGCCGGTTCGCGCGATAAGAACCGATTGGTTTTGACAGTAGGCAATTTGGCGGTATCGGATATCTTTGACCTTAACGCTTATGCACATGATGGGCGTTCGCAACTCATGAACTGGTCGTTTTTAACGCATGGTGCCTATGATTTTGCAGCTGATGCGCGCGGTTATTCGTGGGGCGCTGCGCTGGAGTATTACCAAGATAGCTGGGCTGTGCGGGCGGGCCGGTTCATGCAGCCGAGGGAGTCCAACGGCGTGGCACTTGACCGCGCTTTGTCGCGGCACTATGGCGATCAGCTTGAGTTTGAAAAAGCATACAGTCTGGCCGGTCAGCCGGGTAAGGCGCGGTTGCTGTTTTTTCGCAACCGGGCTGTGATGGGCGGTTTTGACGATGCGCTGGCTAATGCTGCCGGTGGCGTACCGACCATCGCGCCAGTGCGCAAGCTCCGTACCAAACAGGGCTTGGGCATCAACTTGGAGCAATCGCTTAGTGACAATGCAGGCGTGTTTGCCCGGCTGGCACGAAGCGACGGTGCGTCAGAAGCCTACGCGTTCGCAGAGATTGACAGTTCACTGTCGTTCGGGATAAATGTAAAGGGCGCGGGCTGGGGACGTGCGCGGGACACCCTGGCGCTGGCCTTTGCGAGGAATGGTTTGTCGAGCTCGCACCAGGCTTTTCTGGCTGCCGGGGGCAGTGGATACTTTGTCGGTGATGGCAGGTTGAACTACCGCCAGGAATCTATCGTTGAGGGCTACTACAGCATTGGCCTCGATGTATTGCAGCGTACTGCCCTCAGCCTGGGCGCGCAGTACATTCGTAACCCGGCTTATAACGCCGATCGCGGTCCGGTTCGCGTCATGTCGGTGCGTCTGCACACAGAGTTTTAAATTCAAGTATCAATTACAGGCTGAATTCGGGAAAGTATGGGTGGCCTTTTTGAAGGGCGTGGCGTGCCAAGCGGGCAATTCTTAGCCGTCTAGGAAGAGGCTAACTGGCAGGTTTTTTCGTCAACATTTTGATAGCGGTGGCTTCGCACTCGGTCCTAGGCACGCGCGTCTTCAGTGCGCCGCTACGTAGTTCCCCGCATGTATGAGAGGCATTTAGGCCGCCAACAGTCAGCGCGTGGTCAGTCGCTACTTTCTAGACTGGTAGCTTCACTGTTTATTCTGTAGCGGCTCCGTAACGGTTGCCCGCGCACCACTCGATACTTATGAAGAAAAGCACACAACGCCTGGCGGGCGTATTGCGAAATGCCAAGCCCTCGCACGTCGCCCTATACGGCTTAGGCTTCGCCGCGGTTCTTGGATTAGGAGTCTGGTATTTTTTATCGACTACCGCACCAGCCGCTGTTAAGGTTTCGGCTCCTGCGATCATCCGAGTGGGGACAGATGAAATCCAGCTTGCGCGTGAGCAACTTGCAGAGCTGAAGGTGGGGCCAGTTGAACCGCAGTCTTTCGAGTCGCGACGTGATGCCCTTGGCATCATCGACTTCAACCAGGACATGACTGTGCCGGTGTTTTCGCCGTATCAGGGGCGTATTGCAAGCATGCTGGTGCGCGCAGGCGAAGACGTGACTCGTGGTCAGGTGCTCTACACCGTGCAAATTCCTGATCTTGCGAACGCTGCCTCTGTGTTGATTTCAACCACCGGAACGTTGAAAGTTGCGAACCAGACGTTGCGCCGGGCACAGGCCCTGTACGAGACTCAAAGCATTGCCTTGAAAGAGCTTCAGCAAAATACGGCTGACCAGCAGTCTGCCGACGCAGGCTACCGCTCGGCGCGCAAGACACTCGCGCTGTTTGGGCTGACCGACAAAGACATTGAAGACATTGAAGCGCAGCGAAAGGTAGAGACGGAAATGCAGGTTCGAAGTCCGTTTGCTGGCCGCGTCACGGCCCGCGCTGGTGCCATCGGGCAACTTGTGCAGCCTGGAAGCGGCACAGCGCCTTTGACAGTCGCCAACCTGCAAACCCTTTGGATGGTCGCCAGTGTTCCGGAGTCGGAGTTGGCGAGCTACGCATTGGGTCAGCCGGTAACAGTGAAAGTGTCGGCGTATTCAGATATGACGTTTACCGGCAAGATCAATTACATCAGCGACACGGCTGACGCCGCCACGCACCGTGTGACGGTTAGGGCTGAAGTACCCAACAACAAGCGCCTGCTCAAGCCGCAAATGCTGGCTAATTTCAACATCACCCTGAGCCAGCCTTTGAGCTCGGTTGCTGTGCCTGCCAACGCCCTGGCTCGCGAGGGGGACGGTTCGATGTCAGTTTGGGTGACGCAGGACGGAAGTCGTTTCAAGCGGCGTACCGTACAAACGGGGATGCTTCAAAACGGCATGGTGCAGGTGCTTTCAGGGCTGGCATCTGGTGAAAAGATTGCTCGGGACAAGGCTTTGTTCCTCAGCAATCTTTATCTCATCACCATTAACTGACCGGGTACCCACGTGTTCAGATCCCTGCTGGCTTTCGTTCTTACCCGGCGCCCAATTGTGCTGCTGGGCTTGCTCGCCTTTATGGCTGCAGGTGTGCTTGCTTTTTACAAACTTAACGTAGAGGCTTATCCTAATCCGGCACCGGTCATTCTTGAAATTACCGCCCAGGTGCCCGGCTTGTCTGCTGAGGAAATGGAGCGCTACTACACGCGCCCAATGGAGGTCGGGCTCGCGACCACATTGGGTGTTGACAATATTCGCTCGACGTCTTTTTACGGTTTGTCGTTTGTACGTGTAACTTTTAAGTACGGCGTAGATTACGTACCAGCCTTGACGCAGACAGCCATTAATCTGCAGCAGAACGTCACGCTGCCAAACAATGTGCAGCCGCAGATTCAGGCGTCCAGCCTTGTCGGCGAAATTTTGCGGTATCAAATCAAAGGCCCGTCTACCTACAGCCTTACAGACCTGCGCGGCATTCAAGACTGGATCGTTCAACGGCGCCTCTTAACTGTGCCAGGAGTGGCTCAAGTCGTGACCTGGGGCGGGACCACCAAGGAATACCATGTTGAAGTGAATCCACAAAAACTGGAAGGCTACGGATTGACGCTGCAGCAGGTGCTCGGCGCAGTGGGCAGCGCCAACTCAAACGTAGGCGGGCGAACCGTCAGCGTGGGTGAGCAGTCCGTCAATATTCGCGGGCTGGGTCTGGTGCGCAACATCGAGGACGCAGGCAACATTGTGGTGACGCAGCAAAACGGCTTGCCCGTGCTCGTCAAAGACATCGCAACGGTTTCTTTGGGCAGCGTTCCGCGACTTGGAGAGGCGGGGCGTGACGCCGCCAATGACGTCGTGACCGGTATCGTCATCATGCGCA
>JANYFF010000379.1 GCA_025362825.1 Polaromonas sp.
ATCAACAAGCGCATGAACGAAGGCGAGACCAACTCGCGCGATGCCAAGAAGGAGATGATCGAGGCCAACCTGCGCCTGGTGATCTCGATTGCCAAGAAGTACACCAACCGCGGTCTGCAGTTCCTGGACTTGATCCAGGAAGGCAACATCGGTTTGATGAAAGCCGTGGACAAGTTCGAATACCGCCGCGGCTACAAATTTTCGACCTACGCAACCTGGTGGATTCGCCAGGCGATTACACGTTCCATCGCTGATCAGGCCCGTACGATTCGCATTCCGGTTCACATGATAGAGACCATCAACAAGATGAACCGCCTGTCACGCCAGCATCTGCAGGAGTTCGGCTTTGAGCCGGATGCCAGCGTCCTGGCCGAGAAGATGGAGATTCCTGAAGACAAGATCCGCAAGATCATGAAGATCGCCAAAGAGCCGATCTCGATGGAAACGCCGATTGGTGATGATGACGACTCGCACCTCGGTGACTTCATCGAGGACGGCGCCAACACGGCACCGCTTGAAGCAGCGATGCAGGCCGGCCTGCGCGACGTCGTGAAAGACATCCTCGACAGCCTGACGCCGCGCGAAGCCAAGGTGCTGCGCATGCGTTTTGGTATCGAGATGTCTACCGACCACACGCTGGAAGAGGTCGGCAAGCAGTTTGACGTGACGCGCGAACGCATTCGCCAGATAGAAGCCAAGGCGTTGCGCAAACTCAAGCACCCTTCGCGTTCGGACAAGCTGCGCAGCTTTATAGACACGCTGTAACCAGCACCCGCCCCTGCAAAAGGCCGGCTACCGTTTGCTGCGGTGCCGGCCTTTTTATATTTCTGTGGCTGCTGATCTCATCACGGTCTCAGTAGTCCGACCTTCTGGACGAAAACGTTGAGCGGTCCGGACCACATCTTCCCGCCGTAATTGAGCAGTTGATGGCCGTCATGACCATCCACCGGACTGGTCTGTACAAACTGCGCGTCACTTCCACCGGCCTTGAACGCTTCAAACCACTGCCGTGGCATGTCTGCACCCCAATACAAATCGTTTTCGGCGTAAAGCCACAGGCTCGGAATTTTGGCTTGGGTGCCGAACTCCCGGTACGTCTGCGTCAGC
This sequence comes from Polaromonas sp., assembly GCA_025362825.1. Lineage (GTDB taxonomy): Bacteria > Pseudomonadota > Gammaproteobacteria > Burkholderiales > Burkholderiaceae_C > Polaromonas. The sequence continues at coordinate 1,108 of JANYFF010000379.1, forward strand.
ATCTCGGGGCTGCAGCTTTTACCGGGTGACTCGTTGGGGAAACCACCACCGCCACCCGAGAAGTTCACAACGCCCACAACACCGGGCAAATTCAAGGCTGCTGTAGCAATGCTGGTCATACCACCCACCGATTGCCCCTCAAGAAGCACTCTGTCACTGCGTACCCACGGCTGCTGCCCAGCCCAAGCATGCAGGGCGAGTACAACCTGGCGTGCGCTCACAGCAGCCGTCGTGAAGTCAGCCTGACCCGAGCAACCATTGCTGCCCCAGTGCGTAAATGAGTTCTCCCGGTCAGGGCCACCGGTCTCGCCATAGCCTGGTCTGACTGACGCAACGACCGCAACACCCTTGCGCAACCAGTAGTTGGCATGCCCGACCAGCACCGGGGTCTGAAGCTGGCCGCGATCAAATGCGGAACCGGCCCGGCCATGCAAAAAGATCACCAGCGGAAACGGCCCCGCGCCCTCGGGCTTGTAAATATGGGTGACGAGCTCACGTTTGCTGCCGTCAATCAGCAGGGGCAGGCGGATGACTTCAGGCTGCTGTTGAGCAGAGACAGATGCTGTCTGTGCGACAGCTGATCCAGCCAAGGCAAGATAACAAGCCAGCAAGGCGATCAAGGCACCTGGATGTATCAGAATTCCTCCTGACAGAGCTATAAATATTGATCTGGGCCAGATGGCTTCAGGGCACAGACTCTAACGTGCAACACCCAGCAAGCGATCCAGCACTTCAGGCTGCTCACGCAGCTCCTGCGCTGTGCCCGAGTGCACAACAGTACCGCGGTCCAGCACCACTGCACTGTCCGAGATCGCGAGGATAGCCTGTGGATGCTGCTCCACGATGATCGCCGACAGGCCTTCTTCGCGCGTGATACGGCGGATGGCCCGCAGCAGCTCTTCAACAATGATGGGTGCCAGCCCCTCCAGCGGCTCATCCAGCAGCAGCAGTTTGGGGTTTAGCACCAGAGCCCTGCCCACGGCCAGCATCTGCTGCTCACCACCAGAAAGCTGCGTGCCAAGGTTGCTTTTGCGTTCAGCCAGGCGCGGGAACATGGTGTAAACGCGCTCGGAATTCCAGGCACCGGGACGGGCCACGGCGGTGAGGTTTTCATCCACCGTCAGTGACTTGAAGATGTTGCGCTCCTGGGGCACCCAGCCTATGCCGGCGGCTGCGCGCTCATGCGGCGCCAGCTTGTGCAGCGCTACACGCGACGATCCAGCGCCCAGCATGATGCTGCCCGCATACTGGCGGGTAGCACCTGCCAGCGTGTTGATCAGCGTGGTCTTACCGGTGCCGTTACGGCCCAGCAGCGCCAGCGTCTTGCCTTCTTCAAGCGAGAGCGAAATATTGTTCAGGACCACTGCCTCGCCATAACCGGCGCTGACGTTTTCAACTCTGAGAAGTTCATTAGCCATGTTTCGTTGCCCCCACGCTTGCCACTTCGTTTGCTGCGCTGCCCCCCGAGGGGGCTGGCATGCCTTGGGGTGGCCCGGCGTCATGCCCCTCCTCGCCATGGCCAAGGTACACGGCCTTGACCTGCGGATCGTTGGCAATCTGCTCGGGGTCACCCTCGGTCAGCACCGTGCCGTTGACCAGCACCGTCATGCGGTTGGCAAAGCTGAACACCAGGTCCATGTCGTGCTCAATCAAAAGTATGGAAACGTCGGCCGGCAGAGCTGCAACGGTTTGCAGCAGTTCTTCGCGCTCACCTGCAGGTACGCCGGCTACCGGCTCATCAAGCAACAACACACGCGGCTCGCAAGCCAGCGCGATGGCGATCTCCAGCAGGCGGCGCTTGCCGTAGGCCAGCACACGGGTCGGCTGGTTCATGACTTCAGTGAGGTGAAACTGCTCCAGCAATTGGGCACAGCGCTCCACCACCATCGCGTTGCTGCCCAGCGGCTTCCACCAACCTGCGCCCAGCCCGTGCTGCTGCGATACCGTGAAGGCCAGCGTCTGCAGCGGCGTCAGAGAATCAAACAGCTGGTTGATCTGGAAGGTGCGTACCATGCCGCGTTTGACACGCTTGTGCGGTGCCAGGCGGCTAATGTCTTCACCCAGCAGCGTGATGCGCCCTTCCGTTGGTTGCAGCACGCCGGTAAGCAGGTTGATCAGCGTGGTCTTGCCGGCGCCGTTGGGGCCGATCAGCGCGTGACGAGCGCCTTTTTTCAGGTTCAGGGTCACCTTGTTGGTGGCCGTGATACCGCCAAAACGCATGACCAGGCCTTCGGCAGAAAGCACGGGTTCAGTAGTGTCGGTCATGCGCGGCCCCGCTTGAACCAGGTCCAGGGACGCATCAATTTTTCCCGGCCAACCAGCATCAGCATCACCAGGAAGAGGCCAATCCAGAATGTCCAGTACTGCGGCGTGATAGCCGAAATGCCGTCCTGCAGCAGCTTGAAAACGATCGCGCCGGCAACACCGCCGTACAGCCAGCCGGTACCACCAATCACTAGCAACAGCATAACGTCGGCCGAGCGGTCAAAGGCGAACACATCGAGCGAGGCGAAACCGGTGGTTTGCGCCAGCAGTGCGCCCGCAGCACCGGCAACCCCGGCAGCGATGGCGTAAATGACGGACAGCCGCGCAGATACCGGAATGCCGATGGCCATGGCGCGCAGGCGGTTGTCACGTATCGCCATCAGAGTGGCGCCAAACGGCGACTTGGCCAGGCGGCGCGCCAGCACAAAAAATACCAATAACACGACGAGCGAGTAAACGGCCGCGGTCTTGCCATAAAGATCAAAATCAAACCTGCCGAGCAGCGGGCCCATGACCACGCCCTGCAAGCCATCGGCACCGCCGGTAATCTCGCTGAACTTGTTCGCGAGTTCCAGCAACAAGAGCGCTACGCCCAACGTCACCATCAGCCGAGTCAGGTCACTGCCGCGCAAAATGGTGAAACTGCACAGCGCGCCCAGGAGTGTCGACACACCAATGGCCACCAGCAAGCCGACGAGGGGATCAGGCATCACAAGCTTGGCAAACAGCGCCGCCGTATAGGCACCCATGCCAAAAAAAGCTGCGTGGCCCAGCGACACAACGCCGCTGTAGCCCAGGACCAAGTCCAGGGACACCGCAAACAGCGCCACGATGGCGATCTCATTGATGATGAGTGCGTGCGATGACAGCAGGAAGGGCGAGGCCAGCGCCAGCAGCCAAAATACCGGCTCCCAGATTTTCCAGCGTGAAGCCGCGTTGAGGGAATCTTTTACCTGCGTTGTCATTTGCCACCCTTCCGGACAAAAAGGCCTTGGGGTCGCCAGATCAAAATGGCAATCATCAGGAAGTAAACAATGAAGGCGCCCATTTTGGGTATGTAGTATTTGCCCGCCACATCGGCGATCCCCAGCAACAATGCTGCAAGCAGCGGGCCGGTTATGGACGATGTACCGCCGACGGCAACGACGATCAAAAAGTAGATCATGAATTTCAGCGGAAAGGTCGGGTCCAGTCCCAGCACCTCGGCACCAAGCGCGCCGCCAAGGCCGGCCAGGCCGGAGCCCACGGCGAAGGTAGAAAGAAAGACAATGTTGACGTTGATGCCCAGCCCTACGGCCACCCGCTGGTCGTCCACCGAGGCGCGCAGCCTGCTGCCAAACCTGGTCTTTGCCAGTGCGTACTGCAGCAAAACTGTCAGCGCAGCACAGACGGCGATGATGAACAGGCGGTAGTGACCCATGCCCAGCATCCATGCGCCATCACCGATTTCGGTGCGGCCCTTGAGCCATTCGGGCAACTGCATGATCTGCTGACTGGAACCAATAAAGTAGTCTGTTGCAGCCACGGCCATAAAGGTCAGTCCAATGGAAAACAGCACCTGGTCGAGGTGCGGCTTGTTGTACATCGGACGGTACAAGGTCCGTTCAAGTACGCCGCCGACCAGAGCAGAACCCAGGAAGGCAAGCGGCAGGCACACCAGGAAAGGCACACCAAAGCGCTGCATGAGCAACACCGTGATGTAGCCACCCACCATGGCAAAAGCTCCGTGCGCGAGATTGATGAAATTCATTAACCCCATCGTCACCGCAAGACCGACGGCCAGGATAAAAAGCAGCATGCCATAGGCAATGCCGTCAAAGAGAATGGTCAGCATGGCTGTCGGCGACTCGCAGGCTTACTTCTTGGTTTTGCCTGGATCCTTCATGTCCTTGATCACGTCGAACTCCACGTTATAGAGCTTGCCGTTTTTACGCTCGACCTTGCGCAGGTACATGTTCTGCACCACGTCGCGGGTTTGCGCATCAATGAACATCGGGCCGCGCGGACTTTCAAAAATCTGACCCTTCATGGCGGCCAGCAAGGCATCACCGCCACCAT
>JANYFF010000381.1 GCA_025362825.1 Polaromonas sp.
CTCAGCGCTGCCACCTTGTCGTCAGCCTTGTCGCTGGCGTCAACCGGTTCGATCTTCGCAGGCAGGGAAGCCGGCACCGTACGTGCAGTGGACGGGCTGGAATGAAACGGCGATACCGCCTTGCCGCTGACAACGCCCAGCAGGCGCGCATGCTCGGCCATTACCTTGCCTGCATAGCCGCCGTCATCTTCCATATTGCCGGCGCCGACGTAATACTTCAGACCGCCTTCGACGGAACCCGCCCGGGCGATGCATTCTTGCAGCACCTTGACGCCGACGCGAAGGTTGGTCACCGGGTCAAAGGCCGCCAGCTTGCCGCCGAAGCTGTCGTATTTGTCGCGGTGCACTGTGGTCATCACCTGCATCAGGCCCTGGGCGCCGACGGGGCTCTGGGCAAAGGGATTAAAGCCTGATTCGATCGCCATGATGGCAAGAATCAGCGTCGGATCCAGCTTGGCCTGCTTGCCGATCTCGAAAGCCTCTGAAACCAGCACGCTCAACGGCTCCGGAGCTACGCCGTACTTCCGGCTCAGCCAGAAGGCCAGCGAGGCCTGCTGCTTGGGCAGGTCTTTGGGGTTGGACGCCGTGGCACGGTCGATGGCGTCAGGCTCGGTGAAGCCAACCACCGCAACGTGACGCTCCTGCAGCAGGGTCATCAGCTTGAACTCGCCGGCTTCGCGCAGGTCGGGCCGTGCGATCAGCGTCACCACGGCGAACACAACACCGAGGCCCAGCAGCGCAAAGCCGTTGTGGGTGATTTCGAAAAACCCCTGGGCAACGTCGTCAGCAATGTTGGCAAGACTGCTGCGCACATTTTTCAGGTGCGTCCCGGCGCGATGCCCGAGACTTGAATTTACTAGCGCTGTCATAGCACTCCTTCTCTTGCTTATGCTGGGCGGTTAAAAGCCCGGCAAGCTTTGATTGGGTAGCCATCGAACCAGGTTCGGCCTGTTGGCCCTGGTGGCATGGACCCTGGATGACCGCTGCCTTGTGGAGCTGCGGATTCGGGTTGTCCCTAGCTTTTGAGGGACTGGGCGGATTCTATTTGGGCTTTTCATAACCTGTCAACAATAAAAAATCATTTCTTTATGCATTTTTGGTCTTATTAAACACGAATTACTGTTAAAACGCACAGAATCAAGCATTTGCAGGCGTTTTTTGAGGCAATGCTCTAACACCGATCGCGGCGCTGTCCTGCTTTTACAAAAGTCGGCGTCTTTCAGTCAAGAACATGGCAATCACATCCGTCCCTGTGATTGAAAAGTTTGCCTTGCAGGCCCCATATGCCAGGCGTAATCTGCAGATGTCCGAGTCATTCGGGCATACTGGGTAACCAACCCCGGAAAACCTGGAAGCAATCACTTGCATCCACCGCATCGTGAGACGACTACTCTCTCCCTTGCGAAACCGACGGCATGAGCATTTTTGCCCGCCGCCAACCCCGGTCAGTCAAGCTGGCCGGGGTTTTTCATTTCCGGACCTGCATTATTCGGCGTCCGGAAGGTTGCCAGCCAACACAGCATGTCACCCGCACCTCAAGCCGCAAGGAAATCATTGACCTTTTGGCCACAGCGTTGAAGACTCTAGGGCTATGACAAGTAATGAAGCTGGAAAAAAGTGGTCTGATCTAGGCAAAAACCTGCAGGCGCGGTTTGGCGATGTGGTGCGATCGCCCAAATGGCAGCGCCGGCTCGCCTGGTCGGTCGCCGGGCTGGTGGTCGTCTGGGGGCTGGCCTACGCGCTGGTGCCGGGCCTTGCGAAATCGCAAATCGAGAAGATTGCCTCCGAAAAGCTGGGCCGCCAAGTCACCATCGGTGCCGTGGACTTCAAACCCTGGTCGCTTGAACTGGCCATTACCGACCTCGCTATTGCCAAAATTACCAAAATTAAAGAAAGTCAGCCCCAGGGAAGTGACACCACCCCCCAGCTGAAAATCAAACGCATCTATATAGATGCGGAACTGCAGTCCCTGCTGCGCCTGGCGCCAGTGGCAGATGAACTGCAGATTGAGGAGCCGGCCATCTCGCTGACGCACCTGGGCGAGGGGCACTACGACATTGACGACATCCTGGCCAGACTGAAAAAGCCCGACGATGCGCCGGTAACCGAAGCGCCAAAGTTCGCCCTCTACAACATTGTGGTCAGCGGGGGCCGGGTGGATTTTGTGGACCAGACCCAGCACACGACGCACGCCGTGCGCGAGTTGAACCTGTCTGTGCCTTTTTTAAGCAACCTGCCGTCCAAGCGTGACATCAAGACCACGCCGCACCTGGCGTGGAAGCTCAACGGCAGCAGCTTTGACACGGCGGCACAAGGCACGCCCTTTGCCCAGACGCGAAAGACCGACGCGACGCTGAAGCTCAGCGCATTCGACCTCAAGCCCTACATCGCCTATTTGCCGGCCAGTTTGCCTTTCAGGCTGCAGGGCGCGCTGCTCAACGCCGATGCCAGGGTTTCCTTCGAGCAGACGCCGGCCAATGTGGTCAGGGTGTCCGGCACGGTCACCGCCGACAAGGTGCAAATGCTGGACGGCCGCGCAGGCACCGGCGCCGGCCACGAGCTGATGGCTTTTGACCAGTTGCGTGTGGTCATGGACGACGTCAGGCCGCTTGAGCAGATCGTCAAGCTGTCAAAGGTCGAGTTGATCGCACCTGTTATCGGTATCACGCGGGACCGGGCAGGGCGGCTGAACCTGCTGCCTGCTGACGCGCAGGTTGCTTCCGTAACGGCAGGAGCTACAAAAAGCATAGCAGAAGGTGCCCGTATCACCGGGGCTCCAGGCACAAATGATGCCAAAAAACCCCTCAAAGAGGCACTAAACCCCTGGCGGGTGCAGGTTGCCAGCGTGGCGGTGCGTGATGGCCGGGTGAACTGGCTGGACGAAACCCTGGCCTCGCCCGCGCAGGTCAGGCTCAAGGGCCTGTCGGTCAATGCGTCGGCCATTAGCGTTCCGTTTGCTGCTGGAGCGCCCCTGCAGTTTGATGGCTCGCTGGGGCTGGATACAGGCTCTGCCGAGGCTGCAAAGGCCGGCATATCGCCCCCTGTTGCAGCGCCCGCCGGGTCGGCGTTGACCTTCAGTGGCACGGCCAGCGACGCTGCCGCCCAGGTCAGCCTGACCGTCGCCGCCTGGCCGCTCAATATGGCGGCCAAATATGTCGGGCAGTTTTTGCTCCCGGCGCTGGGCGGCCAGCTCAATGCGCAGCTTGGCGTGCACTGGCAAGCCGCGGCCGCCGACAAGCCGCAGGCACTGCAGATCACCGCCCCGCAGGTTTCGCTGCACGAGGTGCTGCTGGCGCAAGGCAAGGTGTCGCTGGTGTCCGTCAAGCGGGTGCAAGTGAATGGCGTTGACATCGACGTGACCGGCCAGACGTTTAAGGCCGCCAGCATGCAACTGGTCCAGCCAAAGGCGCTGGTCGACCGTGACACCGACAAACGCTGGATGTACGAGCGCTGGATGGTCAGCCGCAAGGGCGGGACCACACCGGTGCCAGCCCCGACCACGGCGGCCACCCGTGCCCAGGCGCCGTCCTGGGCGGTCGCCATCAACGAGCTCTCGCTGGAGGGCGGGGCGATGTCGTTTTCAGACAGGGCCGGCAGCAAGCCGGTGGCCTTTGATATCAGCGCCGTCAATGCAACACTGGGCGCGCTGGTGCTGGATGACCGGCCTTCGGCCAAAGCGCAGGTCTCAAAGCTGATGTCGCTGACTGCGTCCTTGAACCTCTCGACCCGGCGCTTTGAGCCGGGCAAGGTCAGCTTCAAGGGCAATCTTGGCCTGGCCCCAGTGCAGGCTAATGGCCAGCTGCAGGTAGACCGTCTGCCGGTGCAGGCTTTTGAGCCTTACTTTGCCGATGCGCTCAATATCGAACTGCTGCGTGCCGACGCCAGCTTCAGAGGCCGCGTCGCTTATCGCCAGACGGCCGCTGGGCCGGTCGCTCAAATCACCGGCAATGTCGCGATTGAAGAACTCAAAGCCAACACCCTGGCGCCGAGCGAAGATCTGCTGGCCTGGAAGGCGCTCAACCTGCGCGGCCTGAGCGTGGCGCTTGAACCGGCCAAAGCCACTCGGGTGGACGTGAAAGAGACCGTTCTCACCGACTTCTTTGCCCGCGTCATCGTCACGCCGGAAGGTCGCATCAACCTGCAGGATCTCGTCAAAACCAAAGGCACGGCGGGCGGGACCAGCACGGCGGTCGTCGCGGCCACGCCTGATGCTACAAAAACCATAGCGCTATCTACAGCAAAGACGTGGGCCGGAGGCCTAAAAAGCGCTGAATTGGCTGTTTCAGAGGCTCCGGCACCGCCTGCGGTCATCAATTTCGGCCCGGTGAGCCTGGTCAACGGCAAAGTGCTGTTTTCTGACCGCTTTGTCAAACCGAACTATTCGGCGGACCTGAGCGATCTGACGGGCCGGCTCAGCGCCTTCTCGTCGGTCTCGACGCAGGGCTCGCCCGACATGGCCGATCTTGAGTTGCGGGGCCGGGCCGAGGGCACGGCGTCGCTGGAGATCCTGGGCAAGCTCAATCCGCTGGCCAAGCCCCTGGCGCTGGACATCACCGGCAAGGTGCGCGACCTCGAATTGCCGCCCCTGTCGCCCTACGCCATCAAGTATTCGGGTTACGGCATCAACCGCGGCAAGCTCAGTGTGGACGTCAAATACCTGGTGCGGCCCGATGGCCAGCTGACGGCCAGCAACAAGCTGGTGCTGCACCAGCTGGCGTTTGGCGACAAAGTCGAGGGCTCGACGGCCAGCCTGCCGGTCAAGCTGGCGGTGGCGCTGCTGGCTGATCGCAATGGCGTGATTGACCTCGATTTGCCCATCAGCGGTTCGCTCAATGATCCGCAGTTCAGCCTCGGGCCTATCATCGTCAAGGTCATCATCAATGTGATCGTCAAGGCGATTACCGCCCCGTTCAGTTTGCTGGCCAGCGCCTTTGGTAGCGGTGGTGACGAGCTCAGCATCGTGGGCTTTTCAGCCGGCAGCGCGCGGCTTGAGCCTGATGCGCAGGCCGGTCTCGACAAAGTGGCCAAGGCCCTGGCAGAGAGAACCTCGCTCAGACTGACGGTGATCGGCACCAGCAACCTGGATGCCGAGCGTGAAGGCTTCAAGCGCGCCAGGCTTGACC
>JANYFF010000385.1 GCA_025362825.1 Polaromonas sp.
GCGAAGGCGCTGTCAAACCTGATACTGTGGCGCGCGCTCTCTGCAAAGTGGTTCAGGCTTTTGCGCAGCGACCGGTGAAGCTTGAAGTTTTTCACCATCAGCACCATGCGCGGGTCCGGGCTCCACCACAGGTTGGGCTGCCCCTCGCTGAACCATGGGAAAATTCCATGCGAGTAAGCCTCAAGTAGGGTGTCAACATCAAGCGCGGCGCCCGCAGCCAGCAAGCCCGGCGCCGGGTCATTCGGGCCCCACGCCGTATCGACCGCAGGAAATCTTTCCCCACTTGCCAGCCATGGCAAGGATCGTGGTGGCTTTTTCACAAGCGCCACCCGGTCCCGGAGTTCCCGCGAAGAAGTGCCCACCGTTGACTGTCTGGATCACGCATAAGACCATGGTAGCCGACCGCCTTTAGCGCGCAGACGTGATGACGCATAAATGTTGTGCCGTAGTCGGAGTGCGCAAAGAAAGGCAAAAAATTGACGCTATAATCTGAGGCTGTATTCCTCGATAGCTCAGTTGGTAGAGCGCCGGACTGTTAATCCGTAGGTCCCTGGTTCGAGCCCAGGTCGAGGAGCCAGAAGATTCAAAGGCTTGCACGTAAGTGCAGGCCTTTTGTCTTTCTAAACGTGACGAAAACGTGACAAATCAAGCACGTTATGACCACTTCCCCTGCGCTCAATTCGAGACGCTGCGGACAACAAGTTCTCAGTTGCAAATTTGGCATAGCGATCAACCATCGCTCGTGACTTCCAGCCGCCCAGGTCTTTGAGTTCATCGCAAGATGTCCCCGCCTGGCGGTGCCAGGATGCCCAGGTGTGGCGCAAGTCGTGAAAGCGAAAGTCCTCTATCCCTGCTTTTGCTAACGCGTTGTGCCAGGCCGTGTTGGTCACGTCCGCCCGCAAGGGTTGGCCTTTGTGCGCAAAGCAAAATTGCAGGTTTTGCCCTATCTGCTCTTTCAACACTTCAACTGCATCTTCATTTAACGGTACCCCCCGAGGCGTGCCATTCTTGGTTTTATTGAGCCAGGCGGTATGCCGGTTCAAATCCACCCGATTCCACTCCAGACCCGTTATCTCAGCAGCACGGCAGCCTGTTGCCAGGGCAAACCGTACCAGGGCCGCCAGATGAGGCGCACAACAGCAGATCAATCTCTCCGCTTCCTTATGCGTCAGCCAGCGGTCCCGCTCGACTTCACCTTTCAAGAGCCTGATCTTCGGAAAGTTATCAATCCACTGCCATTCATCACGCGCCATCCTCAAAAGGCTGCGCATGGTGGACAAGTAGCGATTGACCGTTGCAGGTTTATTGCCCTTCTTGACCTCGCCCTGGACGACAGACCAAACCACATCACCATTGATCTGATTGAGCATCATCTGCCAGTAGTGCGTCTATCAGCTCGGTTGGTAACGGTTTCATTTCTACGGTCATCATTGCTCCATGCAAGACGGCAATTTCCTGCCAGAAGACCGTTTACACAAAACTTCTTACATCCCCCAGAAACTCTATCTGTCGGCCTGTATGGACCTCTACAACGGTGAGATCATCGCGTACCGCATGGCCAAGCGGCCCGTGTTTGACCCGGTGTCTGACACGCTTCGAGAAGCGATTGCCCGGTCAGAATGTACCAGTGACCTGATTGAGCATTCGGATCAAGGATGGCATTACAAGATGCAGCTGTACCGAGCGTTGCTTGCGCATCATGGCGTCAGGCAAAGCATGAGTCGCAGAGGGAACTGCTTTGACAACGCGGTGATAGAGAGCTTCTTCGGCACCCGCAAGGCTGAGTACTATCATCCTGCTACCGTTGATGGAGTCGCGGCACTCGAAGCGGGCGTGCACGATTACATCCGCCACTACAACCAAGAGCGCATTAAGCTCGGATTGCAAGGATTCAGCCCGGTGGAATACCGGCTGAGAAATACCGCCTGATTGGCGGAATCGCAACCGTCCAACTTCTGGGGGTCAGTTCAAATACGGGGCGATTCAGTTTGTGATTCACGATCACGTTCATTAAGCCTCCGCTACTGACCGGTTGCAGTAACCCCGCATGTGACCACAAAGCTCACCGTTGAGCTGGCGTTAAAAGTCGGCGTGATGCTAACACCTGTGCTTTGCAACGCTGAGATCGTTGGAGACGCTGGGCAACTCGCAGTGCCAGCAGTGACGGTGCAGCTGACGGAGGTACATATCAACCCCGCCGTTACGGGATCTTGCAGAACAACACCTGGTGCGTTTGTTGGCCCCAAGTTTGCGACTGTGAGCGTGTAACTCGTGGTTTGTCCAGCAACAAGAGTTGTCACTCCGTTGGATTTTGAGAGAGTTATGTTTGTTGGGCCCGCGTAGAGCCTTATGTCTTCGCCCGTTGAAGATGCAGAGTCGTAATTACTACCACCGACCGTGGCGCCCGATGAATAACTGCCGCCGGGAGAAGCTGTCGGATTGGCGACACCAACGGAAGTAGCGCCTGCACCAGTGGCACGCGTCGGATCAGTAAACGTCACAGAAGCCGAATTTTGAAAAGTCGCGTAAGTCGTCGTGTTCAGGTTGACGTTAAACGTCACAGTGATTTGGCCACCCGGATAAATCGTAAAGGTGTTGGTGGTTGAGCCAGGCGTGCCAAACTGGGCAGTTGTAGTAGCCCCGGATGAACTCGGCACCGTGGGTGATGGTCCTGTCGTACTTGTTCCTGCAATCGTGGTGGTACCAAGTGTTGTCGCAGTAGCCAGCGCAAACGGCACTGGCAGAATATCGCGCAAAGACACCCCATAGGCTATGCCGCTACCAGTTCCAGGATTGCTGACTGCTAAAACGTACTGTCCAGTAGTCTGACCTGGGACAATACGCAGCGGGGTAGTAGTAGTTTTATTGACGGTAAGTACGGGCAAACATGCAGCACCAGGCTGACTACCTTTTGCGCTCGCGAAAGAAATCGGAGTACTTGAACCGTTGCCCCCGGGTGCCGCGTTGTAGGCGTAAAGAGTTGCCTGCGTCGGGCTCCCGGACGTCAAACCGCTGGCGCCGCCAGTTAAGGCTGGGGACGTAAAAGTACCATTGCTCAGTAAAGCGCCACCGCCGCCACCAC
>JANYFF010000394.1 GCA_025362825.1 Polaromonas sp.
CGAGGATCATCCAGACGGCTTGCATGTCGCGGGGGGGCTTGTTTTGGGTTTTTTGGGCAGTTTAGGTATAAAATATGGACGTAGCCCTGGTATTCCGGGCGTCTTATGCTATCAATAAAATAGCGCGACAGTTCAGGCTAGATCATCTGGGTGGTTTTGCTGGCGCCCATTTCGCGGCGGTACCACTCGTGGAAGTGCTGCATGCCGTCTTCCATAGGGCTCTGGTAGGGGCCGAACTCGTTGTCGCCGCGCAGCATCAGCGCCTTGCGGCCGGCATCCATGCGCAACGCAATTTCATCGTCCTCCACGCAGGTTTCCATGTAGGCGGCCTGCTGGGCCTCGATGAACTCGCGCTCGAAGGCGCAGATTTCCTCGGGGTAGAAAAACTCGACCACGTTCAGCGTTTTGTCCGGCCCGCGCGGGTGCAGCGTGCTGACGACCAGCACATGCGGGTACCACTCGACCATCACATGCGGGTAGTACGTTAGCCAAATGGCGCCGTACTTGGGCGGCACGCCCTTGCGGTACTGCAGCACCACGTCGTGCCATTTTTTATAGGTGTCGGTGCCGGGCTTGCCGAGCTTGTCGGACACGCCGACCGTCTGCACAGAGTAATGGCTGTTCAGCTCCCACTGCAGGTCGTGCGTGGTGACAAAGCCGCCCAGGCCGGGGTGAAAGGGGCCGACGTGGTAGTCCTCGAGGTAAACCTCGATAAAGGTCTTCCAGTTGTAGTTGCATTCGTGCAGATGCACCTTGTCAAGCTGGTAACCCGCAAAGTCAAGATCGGCCTTCGGTCCCATGGCGGCCATGTCGGCGGCAATATCGCGGCCGTTGTCCTCAAACACCAGGCCGTTCCAGGTCGTGGTTTTGTAGCGATTGAGGTTCAGGCAGGGGTCGATTTCGAAATGCGGTGCGCCTATCAGCTCACCCGAGGTGTTGTAGGTCCAGCGGTGCAGCGGGCAGACGATGTTGCTGCCGGTATTGCCGCGGCCCTGCAGCATGGTGGACTGGCGGTGCCGGCAGACGTTGGAAATAAGTTCGATGCCCGAGTTGTTGCGCACCAGCGCACGGCCTTCACTTTCATGGGGTAGGGCGTAAAAGTCGCCCATGTTCGGCACCGCAAGCTCATGGCCCATGTAGCGCGGACCGTTGGCAAAAAGCTTTTGCTGTTCCCTCTGGTACAGGCCGGCATCAAAATAGCTCGAGATCGGGAGCTGGCTGGTGGCTTGCAGCAGGCGGAGGCTTAGATCGGACATGCAGTGGTGGGGCGGTGATGGCGACATCTCCGCAATCGGAATGGTTCTCAATTTTACCTGCGTGGGCTGCGGGCGGGGGCTGTCCGGTCAACCCGATAATGGTCGCCACAAGGCGCCGGCCCGGTCCGGCGGTCGCAAGCCCTCGCCAAGCGCCTAAAATCAGGCCCACCCCAAAAATGACCATGGCCAAAACCCCAGCATCCCCCGCATCGACTGCAACAACACCAACCACGGCTGCGCCTGCCTTGCCAGCGACTTACGAAGCTGCGCTGCTGGAGCTTGAAGGTCTGGTTTCCGGTCTTGAGTCCGGCCAATTGCCGCTTGACCAGTTGCTGACCGGCTACCAGCGCGGTGCGCAGCTGCTGGCGTTTTGCCGCAGCAGGCTGGAGGCTGTAGAAACCCAGATCAAGGTGCTGGAAGGCACCGAGCTCAAGCCCTGGGCCTGATTGCCCGTGCCTCATGCCTATGCCTGATGCTTTGCCTGCAATGCTGTATCCCCGATGCCTGCTTTGACCCATACCCATAAAAAGATCCGCAAGACATGCCATTGACCAGCGCACCGGAAAAACTGTCCCCTTTCAGGCTGGGCGATTGGACCACCCAGCAGCTTGCAAATGTGGAACAGGCCCTGACCCGCTGGGTCGCCTGCCCAAAGGATGCACCTGCGCCTGCCGGCCTGGGGGATGCGATGCGCTATGCCGTGCTGGACGGCGGCAAACGTCTGCGTCCGTTGCTGGTGCTGGCTGCGTGTGAAGCCGTGGGTGGCAATCCGCAGGCGGCCTTGCGTGCGGCCTGCGCTGTTGAATTGATTCATGCCTACTCTCTGGTACACGACGACATGCCCTGCATGGACAACGATGTGCTGCGGCGCGGCAAACCTACCGTACACGTCCAGTTCGGCGAAGCCCAGGCCTTGTTGGCCGGCGATGCGCTGCAGGCGTTGGCCTTTGAGTTCTTGACGCCCGATGACGACTCGGTAGACGCACCGACGCAGGCGCGCCTGTGCCGCATGCTGGCGCAAGCCGCAGGCTTTCAGGGTATGGCCGGCGGACAGGCGATTGACCTGGCAAGCGTGGGCCTGCCTTTAAATTCTGTGCAACTGCACGAGATGCATCGCCTGAAGACCGGTGCGCTGCTGCAGGCCAGTGTGATGATGGGTGCAAGTTGTGGCCCGGCCTTGGCTGCCGTGCGCGACGCGCTGCGTGATTACGGCGCTGCAGTCGGCCTGGCTTTTCAGGTGGTCGATGACATCCTCGATGTCACGGCGGATTCCGCAACCCTGGGCAAAACCGCCGGCAAGGATGCCGCGCAGGACAAGCCGACCTTTGTCTCGCTGATGGGGCTGGACGCCTCGCGGCACTACGCGCAGGAGCTGCTGGCGCGCGCTTTTACCAGCCTTTCGGTGATCGACGCCTCGCATGACAAGGGCCGTCACAATACAGATGCACTGCACGCGCTGGCCGATATGCTGGTCAATCGCGGGCATTAACAAATCTTCTCCACGATGAATTCTTTGCTCGATACCATCAACAGCCCCGCAGACATGCGCGCGCTGCCCCGCGCGCAACTGCGGGGACTGGCCGACGAACTGCGGGCCTATCTGCTGGACACGGTATCCAAAACCGGCGGGCATTTGAGCTCGAACCTCGGCACAGTCGAGCTGACGGTTGCGCTGCATTACGTTTTCAATACCCCCGATGACCGGCTGGTGTGGGATGTGGGCCACCAGACCTATCCGCACAAAATACTCACTGGTCGCCGCGAACGCATGGACACCTTGCGTCAGTTTGGTGGCCTGTCAGGCTTTCCGCGGCGCGATGAAAGCCCCTACGACACCTTCGGGACGGCGCATTCATCGACCTCGATTTCCGCTGCACTGGGCATGGCCCTGGCCGCCCGTCAAAAGGGCGAAGACCGCCATGCCGTTGCCATCATTGGCGACGGTGCGATGAGCGCGGGCATGGCCTTTGAGGCGCTGAATAATGCCGGCGTTCATGACGACTGCCGCTTGCTGGTGGTGCTCAATGACAACGACATGAGCATCAGCCCACCGGTCGGTGCGCTGAACCGTTACCTGGCGCAACTGATGAGCGGGCGCTTTTATGCATCCGCCCGCAACGTCGGCAAGCACGTTTTGAGCGTTGCGCCGCCGCTGCTTGAGCTGGCCAAACGCTTTGAATCGCATGCCAAAGGCATGGTGGTGCCAGCCACGCTGTTTGAGAATTTCGGCTTCAATTACATCGGCCCCATCGACGGCCATGACCTTGAGTCACTCATCCCCACGCTAGAGAACATCAAGAACCTGATGGAGAACGGCTCCGGCCCGCAGTTTCTGCATGTGGTGACCAAAAAAGGCCAGGGCTACAAGCTCGCTGAAGTCGACCCCATCGCCTACCATGGCCCGGGCAAGTTTGACCCGGCCATGGGGCTGCAAAAATCTATGGTGCCGGCCAGACAAACTTTTACGCAGGTGTTTGGCACCTGGCTATGCGACATGGCTGAACACGACCCGCGCCTGGTAGGCATCACGCCCGCCATGCGCGAAGGCTCCGGCATGGTCGAGTTTCACAAACGCTTTCCTGGCCGCTACCACGATGTCGGCATTGCGGAGCAACACGCCGTGACTTTTGCAGCAGGCATGGCCTGCGAAGGCCTCAAGCCGGTGGTAGCGATTTACTCGACATTCCTGCAGCGCGGTTACGACCAGTTGATCCACGATGTCGCGCTGCAAAACCTGCCGGTGGTGTTTGCGCTGGACCGCGCGGGCCTGGTCGGTGCTGATGGCGCGACACATGCCGGCGCTTATGACATCCCGTATCTCCGCTGCATCCCCAACATGGGCATTGCCTGCCCTGCCGACGAGCGCGAATGTCGCAAGCTGCTGAGCTCGGCCTTTGCGCAAGACCATCCGGTGGCCGTGCGTTATCCACGCGGCGCCGGTGCGGGCGTAGAGCCTGAGGCTGGACTGGAGCCGTTGCCGTTCGGCAAGGGCGAAATCCGGCGTGAAGGTTCGGGGGTAGCCATCCTCGCGTTTGGCCCGCTGCTTTATCCCGCGTTACTGGCGGCAGAAAAGTTGGGTTGCACGGTGCTCAACATGCGCTGGGTCAAGCCAATGGACACCGCGCTGTTGCTGCAGGTGGCAGCTGCGCACGAGGCCCTGGTGACCATCGAGGAGGGCGCCGTTATGGGCGGCGCGGGCAGTGCGGTTGGCGAGGCGCTGCAAGCTGCCGGCATGGTCAAACCTGTGTTGCACCTGGGCCTGAACGATTCATTTACCGAGCATGGCGAGCATGCCCAGTTGTTGGCCTTGCAAGGCTTGGATGCAGCCGGTATTGAAGCGTCCATCCGGGCGCGTTTTCCGGCACTGCTGAACTGAACTGATCGTCTCAACAAGCGGTTCAAAGCTGCCTGCTTGAATCAAAGCGGGCAGCCAATTGCAAGGTCAGCCCGGCAGGTTTTTCCGCTCAGCTGCCCAGGTAAGCTTCTTGAACTTTCGGGTTGACCAACAGTTCGCGCCCGGTTCCGCTGAGAACAATCGAGCCAGTCTCCAGGACATAGGCCCGGTCAGCGATCTTCAAGGCCTGACGCACGTTTTGCTCAACCAGAAAAATGGTCAGGCCGGCCTGGTTGATATCGCGCAAGATGCGAAAAATATCCTGCACGATGAGGGGCGCCAGACCCATGGAGGGTTCATCGAGCATCAAGACTCTGGGCTTTGCCATCAGCGCGCGGCCAATCGCAAGCATTTGCTGCTCGCCGCCTGAAAGATTTCCCGCCAGGCCGTTAGCGCGGTCTTTTAAAACCGGAAACAGGCTGTAGATGTGCGCCAGATCGGCTGCGCGGTTGCCCTTGTCACGGCGCGCATAAGCGCCCAGCTCCAGGTTTTCCTGCACTGTCAGCGTGGTCAGCGTGGCACGCCCTTCAGCGACTTGGACCACGCCGTTGGCGACAATTTTGTGCGGCGCCATTTTGCTCAGGTCCATGCTACCCAGCATGACGCGGCCCGCAGCTTTTTTGACCAGACCCGAAAGGGCCAGCAAGGTGGTGGACTTGCCGGCGCCGTTGGCGCCTACCAGCGTGGTGATCTGGCCTTCGTGCAACTCCAGGTCTATGCCCTTGACCGCCTCGATGTGCCCAAAGTTGACGCGCAGGCCACTGACCTGCAACAAGGCGGCGCTCATGCTGCGCCGCCCGGTGCAGCCAGGCTGACTTCATCGTCTTCCCGGCCCAGATAGGCTTCAATAACCTCGGGATTATTGCGAATGCTGTCCGGATCACCGCGTGCAATGATGCGGCCAAAATTCAGCACAGCGATGTCGCCGCACAGACCCATTACAAAGCGCATGTCGTGCTCAATCATGAAAATCGTGTAGCCGCGCGCGCTAATGGTGCGAATCACCTGCATCAGCTCGACTTTTTCGGCGCTGTTCATGCCCGCCACTGGCTCGTCGAGTAGCAACAGTTTCGGGTTGGTCGCCAGGGCGCGCGCCAATTCAAGTTTGCGTTGTTCGCCATAAGACAGGTTGTCGGCTTTTTCCTGCGCCTTGTGGTCCAGCTTGACCCAAGATAGCAATTCATGCGCGCGCTCTCTAGCCCGCCGCTCTTCGCTGCGGAACAACACTGAGCTGAACAGCAGGCCGAGCGGACCATAGCCGAGCTGCGCATGCAGGCCAACCATGACGTTTTCGAGCAAGGACATTTCCTTGAAAATCCGGATGTTCTGGAAGGTCCGCGCAATACCCATGCGCGTGATCTCGTGCGGCTTGCGACCGGCCAGGTTGTGGCCCTGAAAGTCAATCCGGCCCCCGGTTGGCGGCAGCAAGCCGGTGATCAGGTTGAAGACCGTGGTCTTGCCAGCGCCGTTCGGGCCAATCAGGCCAAAGATGCCGCCTTGAGGCACTTCCAGGTTCACGTCCTGCAGCACCTTGAGCCCGCCAAAGTGTCGCGACAGCGCGTTCAGTTGCAGTGAAGTGCTCATGCTTTGCCCCCCCCGCGTGGCAACCACCGCCCCAGCAGTTGCCTAAAGCGGGCCGGGTCCCAAATGCCCTTGGGCAGAAACAAAACGATCAGCACCAAGATAAAACCGTTGACGACCAGCCGGAAATCTTTGAATGAACGCAACACTTCGGGCAGTAGCGTAAGGATCACCGCGCCCACCACCGGCCCTGTCAGGCTGTTGATGCCACCCAGGATCGTCATGGTGAGAATGTCCACGGCGCGGTCAAACCCAAACTCGTTCGGGCCAATAAAGAAGGTCAGGTGCGCATTCAGTCCGCCGGCAAGGCCCGCAATGGCGCCGCCCAAAACAAAGGCCAACATTTTGTGGGCGCCTACGTCGATGCCCATTAAGCCGGCTGCGGTTTCATCTTCTTTGATGGACTCAAAAGCGCGGCCAATTTTGGAGCGACGCAAACGCCACAGCAAAGCTAATGTGACGATCAAGGCCAGCGCCACATGCCACCACTGCGTCAATTGTGGAATGCCATTGAGGCCCAGTGCGCCGCCGGTCAGCGACTCGGCGTTGAGCAGCACAATGCGCACCACTTCACCAAATGCAAGCGTTGCCATTGCCAGATACACACCCGAGAGCCGCAAAGTGGGCTTGCCGATGACAAAGGCCATCAGCGCCGGTGCGGCCATGCCCGCAAGCAGGGCAAGTGGAAAAGGCAGGCCGTAGGTCATCGTCAGCACGGCTGAAGTGTAGGCCCCGATGCCCATGAATGCCGCGTTGGCAATGACCAGCATACCGCAGGACAGCGTCAAGTAAATGGAGAGTGCCAGCAAGGCGTTGGTGCCAAGCGTGAGCACCAGATTGCTGTAGATCGACCAAAAGTTATTGAACCAATCCATGGCCTAGACCTTCCGCTCTTGAAGCGTGCCAAACAGGCCTTTGGGCCGCAGCAGCAAGATCACAAAGAGCAGGCCAAAAGCCACGGCGTCGCGCATGCTCGAACCGATGTAGGCGACTGAAAGTACCTCGGCAAAACCGAGAAACAAGCCGCCAATCAGGGCGCCACGAATATCGCCCATACCGCCCAGAATAATCACGGCAATGCCTTTGTGCAGCATGGGTTGGCCCATCAGCGGAAACAGCGCGTTGGAGTACAAACCAATCAGCACACCAGCCACGCCGCCCAAACCAGCCGCCGCGAAAGAGGTCAGGTAAAACAAACCCTCGACGTTGATGCCGACCAGATAGGCGGCTTTCGGGGATTCGGCTATGGCCCGCAGCGCGCGCCCCAGCTGGGTTTTCTTCAGGGCCAGCAGCAGCACGGCCATGAGCACGAACGACAACAAAATAATACCCAGCTCCAGGGCGGTCAGGGTGATGCCGCCCAGATGCAGGCTGTCTTCCGACACCAGTCCAGACGGAAAACGCAGGTTTTGCGCGCCGAAAATTCCCTGGATGCCGTTGTTCAGAATGATCGCCACGCCGATGGTTGCGATCATCGGAATCAGGTGCGGTGCGTTGCGTGCACGCAGCGGCCTGAGCACCAAAAAATCAACCAGCAGGCCCAGCGTTCCGCAAAAAACAAACGCAAAAAACAAGGCGCCCCAGAGCGGAAATGCAAACCGCACGACGACTTGTTCAGCCGCGTAAGCGCCGACCATGAAGATCGCGCCGTGGGAAAGGTTGATGACGCCTAGAAC
>JANYFF010000397.1 GCA_025362825.1 Polaromonas sp.
CGCGCAGGTTGCCAAACTCCATGTGCTCGGCGTCGTAGTAGCCGGCAAATGAAAACGAATGGAAAGATTTGAGCCAGCCGTGGTCGGCATAGCCGCGGTCTGCTGATGGGCGCAAGGTCATCATGTGAACATCCTTTCGAGGAGGTGAAGCGTTTTGTAATGACACCAATGTAGCGGCGGAATAGATTCTGGTGGCTATCCGGATTTGATGGCATCATTCAAATTAATTGAATGAAAAATTATTTATGAAGCAGAATCCGATTCGCGATGCGTTAACGCCTGAAGCCTTGGGCCTGATCGACGCAGTGCATCGCGCTGGCAGCATGGCCGCCGCTGCCCGTGAGCTGGGCGTGGTGCCCAGTGCCCTGACCTACCGCATACGGCAGGTCGAAGATGCGCTGGACGTGCTGCTCTTTGACCGCTCTTCACGCCAGGCCCGCTTGACCGAAGCCGGCAAGGAGCTTTTGCATGAAGGCAACCGCTTGCTGCTCGAACTTGACGCCGTTGCCAACCGCGTCAAACGCGTCGCTACCGGCTGGGAGCCGCAGCTGACACTGTCGGTTGACAGCATCATTTCACGCACCACCGTTATGGAGTTATGCGAGACTTTTTTTGCACTCAACCCGCCCACGCGGCTGAAGATCCGCGAGGAAGCGCTGTCCGGCACCCTGCAGGCCTTGACATCGGGTCAGGCCGACCTGGCGATTGGCGTGGCTATTGACATCGCTGCGGGTTCGGCCATCGAGCCTGCAGCAAACAATGGTTTGCACAGCAAGCCGCTAGGCAACATCCGTTTTGTCTACGCCGTCGCGCCGCACCACCCACTGGCAACGGCAGCCGAGCCCGTCACCAACGACATGATGATGCAGCACCGCGTCGTCGCCGTGGCTGATTCGGTACAGCGCGGCGGGGGCATGACAGTCGGAGTGCTGGGTGGTCAGGATGTGTTCACCGTGTCCGGCATGATCGCCAAGCTCGATGCTCAGGTACGCGGGCTGGGCGCGGGCTTTTTGCCTGAATACCTGGCACGACCGCAGATCGAGGCCGGCCGGCTGGTCGAGAAGACGGTAGCGCACCAGCCGCGTGTGGTGAAGGTCAGTTATGCATGGCGCAACAGCGCAGGCAGCAAGCCCGGGAGAGCCCTTCAGTGGTGGCTCAAACAGCTCGACAGCCCCGCTACGCGCACTGCATTGCTGGAGCGCCGGCAAGCCAGATAAAACAAATTGCGCGGTGGCAGCCCAGCTGCGTGTAGAGTATGTTCATGGCGATCAGACGAGATCCTGTTTTGCAGTGCCCCCAATAACCAGAGAAACAAAGACATGAGCCCTGAATCCCGCAAAAAAACCGTTCCCCGAACCCACAGCGCACCGACGCCGCGTCGTGTCGCCGTCATAGGCGCGGGCATTGCAGGCATCGCCTGTGCCCGAACCCTGGTGCAAGCCGGGCACAACGTCACGGTATTTGAAAAAAGCAGCGGCGCGGGCGGCCGCATGGCGACCCGCAACAGCGAGTTCGGCGGTTTTGACCACGGTACGCAATACTTCACCGTGCGCGATGCGCGCTTTGAAAAGGCCCTCTCCACCAGCGGCGCGCTGGTCAGGCCGTGGAGCGCCAACACGGTGCGCATACTCGATGAACTCGGCCGCGTGGTGGCCTCTTCACTGCCACCCAAAGAGGCACACTGGGTTGCAGCGCCCGGCATGAACGCGCTGGTCAGGCACTGGGCGCAACCGCTTGTCGATGCGCACGCCATCGCCTTTGAAACACATGTCACGCGCATCGAAGCCGACAAACTCAAACCCGGTTGCTGGCAGTTGCAGGCTGAAGGCCCTGGCGCCGACAGTCTGGTGCATTCGGGTTTCGACACGGTGGTGATGGCCATGCCCTCGGCCCAGGCCCAGGCCTTGCTGCTGAGCTCGCAACAGGCCAAGCCTCTTGTGGCGGCAATGGGCAAGGTCGCTGTGGCGCCATGCTGGACACTGATGCTGGCTTTTCCGCAGGCCGCCCAGCCCAACCTGTACCACCTCGGGCCGCATTGGAATGCAGCCCGAAGCACCCACCACCGCATCGCCTGGCTGGCACGCGAATCATCCAAACCCGGC
This sequence comes from Polaromonas sp., assembly GCA_025362825.1. Taxonomy (GTDB): domain Bacteria; phylum Pseudomonadota; class Gammaproteobacteria; order Burkholderiales; family Burkholderiaceae_C; genus Polaromonas. Next base: position 2,103 of record JANYFF010000397.1, read on the forward strand.
CGTGGCCCGATGGAACGCTGGACAGTGCAGGCGAGCCCAGAGTGGTCAGAGCGCCACCTGGAAGACGACGCAGCACGCGTCAAAGACAAGCTACTCAAGGCCTTCACCGAAGTGACCGGCATACGCGCCGAGCCGCCCTACGCCGAAGTGCACCGCTGGCGCTACGCCCAGACCACGCAGCCGCTGGGCAAAAGCCATCTATGGGACGCCAAATCCGGCATCGGCGCCTGCGGCGACTGGTGTCTCGGCCATCGGGTTGAAGACGGCTTTATCTCGGGTCTTGAAATGGCTTTAGCGATCTGTTAGCCCCCACGCTTTTCACTTCGTGTAATACGCTGCCCCCCCGCGGGGGCACATTTTCCCAGGGGCGGCACGTCGGAAAATTGAGCGCTTCTTATGACGTACTCTTCGCCACCCTACCGGGGCAGATTTGCGCCCTCGCCTACGGGTCCGCTGCATGCGGGCTCGCTGGTTGCCGCACTCGCCAGCTGGCTGGACGCACGTGCCCATCACGGCCGCTGGCTGGTGCGTATTGAAGACGTTGATAGCCCGCGCTGCGTGCCGGGCGCTGACCTGATCATCCTGCAGCAATTGGCAGCCTGTGGCCTGCATCCGGATGAAGCGCCGCTGTACCAGTCACAACGCGGCGCGCTTTACCAGGCAGCCCTTGACCAGTTGGTGGCCGGTGGGCTGGCCTACCCCTGCGGCTGCACCCGACAAGAGATTGCCCTGTTGCTGGCGGCCGGCGGACAGCCCCATGCGCGGCACGCAGAGCTGGTTTATCCGGGCACCTGCCGCCACGGCCTGGCAGGACGGCCAGCACGTGCGTGGCGCTTTCTGACCGACACTTCAGAACAAAAAGTGCCCGCTGCCCCGGAAATCCGGACACATAAAGCTATTGATTTAATAGCAAATGGAAATATCCAGTGGCACGACCGGCGCCTGGGTCTGCAAACACAGAACGTCAGCCGGGAAGTCGGGGATTTCATCCTCAAGCGGGCCGACGGCCCCTGGGCTTACCAGCTTGCCGTCGTGGTGGACGACGCAGCGCAAGGCGTCACTCACGTGGTGCGCGGCGAAGATCTGGCAGACAACACCGCGCGGCAGATTTTGCTGCAGCAAGCACTGGGCTTGACGCCGCCGCACTATTTCCACACACCGCTGGTGTGTGCGGCCAACGGCGAAAAACTGTCCAAGCAAAACGGTGCCCAGCCCATCGACAGCGCCCGGCCCCTGGCCATGCTGGAGGCAGCTGGCAAGACATTGGGGCTGACCGTAGTGAGTGACTCTGTCACCGCCTGGCTGACAGGCGCGTTGCTGCAATGGCCTGCGCATAGCGCCCCGGCCCGGCAGGCGCAGCAAGTGACTTTAGACGTGGAATAAATCACGCTTTACCTGGCATAAAGGGACTGGGCAGCCCTTTTTTACTTACACTTTGCGGTGTCCCTCCATTTTATGTACAACCCGTTACACCTCATTGCCCATTTACGAACGAAGTTGCTTCGTGCTCTGGCTATGGTGGTCTTGATGGGATGGTGTGTTGCCGGCGTCGCCCAAACCGGCGCGCTCCCGGGGTGGGACGGACCGGTCACGGCCAGCGGTGTCATCAATGCCTACGACGGCAGCAGCGGTAACGCGGCGGCCGGCGCCAGCACCATTGTTGTGGCATCGGCCACGGGCCTGCGCTCCAATGCGCGGGCTTTGAAAGTCGGTGATCTGATCCTCATCATGCAGATGCAGGACTCAAGTGGTGGCACCGCCGGCCTGTATGAGTATGCGCAAATCACCAGTCTTTCAGGCACCACCGTCGGCTTGAACCGGCCGCTGACCAATACCTATAACAACCAGATCTCGACCAGCTCCCCCTGGGTCCTGCGCAACTGGCAGGTCGTGTGGGTGCCGCAATATTCAGCCGTCACCGTCACTGCTGGCACGGCGGTCATCGCAGATCGCTGGACCATCAACACCGGCACCGGCGTGGCGACCGGCGGCATCGTTGCAATGGATGTGGCGGGCAGCCTGGCCCTCAATGGCACGGTTAGCGTGGCAGGTGCCGGGTTTCGGGGGGCCATGGGACTGCAAGGCGTCGCAAGTGCAACGAACACGCCAACCACCACCAACAGCACTTTTGATCCGGCCACGATTTTTGGCGGTCAAAAAGGCGAAGGTACTCAGGGCACGCCCCCCGTGGTATTCACCGGTGTAGTCGCACCGACGACCTACACGGCGCTGTTGAGCCAGGGCTATGCGCTGGGTGCGGCCGGCCAGTCTGCCGTCGGCAATGCCGGCGGCGGCTCCAACAACGGGCAAAACGGTGACGCCAACAACTTTAACGCGGGCGGCGGCGGCGGCAGCAATGCCGGTGCGGGCGGCCAGGGTGGCAACAGCTGGAACAACGGCAACACGGCCACAATAGCCCTGAACCAAGGCACAACCAACAACATCGGCAATATCGCCGGCGGCAAAGGCGGCGCCGCGCAAACCAATTCGGCCACTAGGCTGGTAATGGGCGGCGGCGGCGGCTCCGGCGCTGCCAATAACGGTTCCGCCGACGTTCTGACCACCTGGCCCCCCACTGGAACCAGCGTCGGCACCAGCACGGTTGCCAACGGTGCAACAGGCGCCATCACATCCAGCGGCTCATCCGGCGGGGGCATTGTGCTGATTCGCGCCGGCACCCTGTCCTCAACCGCGGGGGCCATCATCGATGCCACCGGCTACCTTACCTATAACAAGAACAGCGGCGACACCGACTCAGGGGGCGGCGGCGGCGCGGGGGGCTCGGTGTTTATCCTCGCAGGATCGGGGACGGGCACGAATCTCACCGTCAACGCGATGGGCGGAGGAGGCGGATCATCCTCGTACTACAACCACGGGCCGGGCGGCGGCGGCGGCGGCGGTTACGTGCAGTCCAACCTCTCGGCCGTGACGGTAAACCTCGCAGGTGGCTTTCACGGCGATGATGGCTGCTGCGGCGGCACGGCCGGAAACAACAGTCCGAAAGCCTGGAACTCGGTCGACGGCGCCGCCGGCAGCAACGTCAACTCCGCCCTTACGCCCACCGGCGTACAAGGCGGCGCTACATGCCTGCCAGTGATTACCGTCACCAAAAGCACCACCACCCCCACGATTACCGCGGCCACCAGCGCAACCGCCAGCTACAGCCTGAACCTGAGCAACAGCGGCGGTGCGGCCTCCAATGTCTTTTTGCTGGATGCAACCTTGCCGCCGGGCTGGACCTACAGCACAGCATCCACCCCCACGCCCACCTTCAGCTACAAGCCAGTGCCTCCTGCAGCGGCCAACTCGCCGGCAGCTGGTGCAGAGAGCACCTCGGCATCAACACCTGGCGCGCTTCCGGTGAACAGCCTGACCACGGTAAATTCGGCGACAGCAGTGGCGCTGCGCGCGAGCGGAGCGGCCCCGGGGGTCATGCCCGCCACTGGCAGCAACACGGTTGTTTTTGGCAGTTTTTACCTGCCACAAAACGGTAGCATTACCGTCACCTTTGTAGCCACCATCCCCGACACCGCTACGGTGGGCACCTACCACAATCCGGCCGGGGCAATCTTTCTGGACCCTACCCGCACCACTACCGTAGCGCGCATGGTCAGCCCTGCAACCAACGTCAGTGCGAACCGTGCGGCTGTCGCTTACAGCAGCCAGACTACTTACGCAAGCGGCGCCACCGCCAACGTCGCGGGCAGCAACTACGACGGAACAGTTGCCGGACCCACCACCGAAGATGTTTTGCTGCAGCCCGACCTGTCAGTCACCAAGTCGCTGGGAACGCCCACCTTTACCCTGGGTGCCACCGGACTGCAATACGTCATCGTCGGGCGCAACAATGGCCGCCCCATCGCCAACCAGATTTTTGCTACCACGCAGGCTACCGGGCAATCGGCCACCGCCCTGGTGTCGGCATCGCCGGCCATCACTGACACCCTCCCCACAGGCATGACCATGAGCTCTGTCACCACCAGCAACGGGGCCATCTGGACCTGTGCGCCCAACGGTACAAGCACCACCTTCACCTGTTCAGCCAGCAGCGCGATTTATCCCATGGCTGCGGCCACCAACATCGTGACCATCACGGCCACGGTAACTGTCTCGGCAACGGCCTGTCCTGGGCCACAAACCAACACGGTGAACATCACCACAGCCCTTGTCGGCGACTCTGTACCCGCCAACAACACCGCCACCCTGTCCACGCCGATAGGCTGCGCCGCCAATCTGACCGTTGCCAAATCCAACGGGACGACCACGGTAACCGCAGGCGGTACCACCAGCTACACCGTAACGTTTGCCAATGTCAGTCCGGCCGCTTCCGCCGATGGCACGGTCGTCGCAGACCCTCCAGTTACTGGTCTGAGCTGCACCGTTACCAATTGCACGGCTGGTGGCACGGGCGTCTGTCCCGCTGCCGGCCTGTGGCCCAACCTGCAGACAGGCGGGCTGACCCTGAGCTCGTTTCCCAGCGGCGCCACGCTCAGTTTTGTATTGAGTTGCGGGGTTACGGCGACCGGGCAATAGCGACAGCATTCCTGCGCCCACTGTCGGCGACAATCAGGGCATGAGCGAGCAGCCCCCCCGTCCCACAGAAACCAGTTTTCCCCACCGCGCCATCCGGAGTTTTGTGCGCCGCACAGGACGCACCACGCTTGGTCAGGCCAAGGCTTTTGCCGATGTCGGCCCGCAGTTTTTGGTGCCCTATGCAGCCGCGGCCGCCGACTTTGAAACCCTCTTTGGCCGCGCCGCGCCGACGATTCTTGAAATCGGCTTCGGCATGGGCGAAGCCACCGCGCACATCGCGGCCGTGATGCCCGAGAAAAGCTTTCTCTGCTGCGAAGTGCATACGCCGGGTGTCGGCGCGTTACTCAAGCGGATTGAAGAGCAAAAGCTCGGCAACATCCGCATCCTCCAGCATGACGCCGTCGAGGTCATCGACAACATGCTGCCGGCGCAAAGCCTGGACGGCGTGCACATCTTTTTTCCCGACCCCTGGCACAAGAAAAAACACAACAAGCGCCGCCTGATTCAGGAGCCGCTTGTTGCCAAGCTGGCGGCGCGCCTGAAGCCTGGCGGGTACCTGCACTGCGCCACCGACTGGCAGCCTTATGCCGAGCAAATCCTCGAAGTGCTGGCCGCCGAACCCCAGTTGCAGAACACCACCCCCGCAGGCTTTGCAGACAAACCCGGCTACCGCCCTCTGACCAAGTTTGAGAATCGCGGCATCAAGCTCGGACACGGCGTCTGGGATGTGGTGTTTGTCCGCGTGTGATGCGCTGCTGACAAAACCCACCGATGGGCAAAACGCTCAAGTACGGCCAGCACGGTTTGGCAACGCGTCACGGCGTGACGCCAAGTTGCGTCGCCCTGCCCGCTGGCGCATGGCCCAGCATGCTGGCGTTTTTGGTCGAACGCTTTCCGGCGATCACGCGTGATGTCTGGCTTGACCGCATGGCGCAAGGCCTGGTAGCCGACGAATTCGGCGCGCCGGTCACGCCGGAGCGACCTTATCGGGGCCATATCCGCCTCTACTATTTCAGAGCCGTTGAAGACGAGCCGCGTGTGCCGTTTGAAGAGTCGGTGCTTTACCAGGACGCACACCTCGTGGTTGCCGACAAGCCGCATTTTTTGCCGGTCACACCCTCCGGCCCCTACCTGCAGGAGACGCTGCTGGTGCGCCTTAAAAAAAGGCTAGGCCTGGACGCACTGATCCCGATTCACCGGATTGACCGCGAGACGGCCGGGCTGGTGCTGTTTGCAGTGCAGACCAACGAACGCGACGCCTACCAGGCACTGTTCAGGCATCGCGTGGTCAGCAAGCATTACGAGGCGATCGCCTCGTGGCGGGACGATCTGCAACTGCCCATCACCCGCATCAGCCGGATTGTTGAAGACGAACCGTTTTTTCGCCAGCGCGAGGTCGAAGGCACGCCGAACAGCGAGACCCGGCTGGACGTGCTGGAAACGTCAGGCGCGCTGGCCCGCTATGCCCTGAGCCCCGTGACCGGCAAAAAGCACCAGCTGCGCGTACACATGAACGCCCTGGGCCTGCCCATCGTCAATGACCGGATGTACCCGCCGGTGGATGTCACACCCGACGACGACTACCGCTACCCGCTGCAGTTGCTGGCCAAGTCAATAGCTTTTAGCGACCCGGTGACGGGCGAAGCGCGGTTTTTTGAAAGCAGGCTGACGCTGGGTTTCTAACGTCCCCGTATCCACCAGTAGGGGCCGCGGAACTGGCTTTGCCAGGCCGCAGGCGCAGCGGCCCCCTCGGGGGGCAGGAAGTTATACGAAGTGAACGACCGTGGGGGCTATACCAGCTTAGCCGTGATCTGGTACTTGAAGTCATCCGGCGCATAAGAGTCAAAGCGCCCATCGGCGTTTTCACCAATCGGGTACATGAAAAAGCCAAGCTTCTCGCCCTTTGACTTTGGCAAGGCCACATCGTGGGTCGTGTTGTAGGCCATCCAATTACCTTCCCAGCCGCCAAACAGCGCCTTGTTGACAGGAGCCACAACCGGGTTCACCGGCGTCTTGATCCAGTCGGCGGTTTCCAGGCGCATGACCTTGGCAACGTCTGCCGGGTCCATCGCCACCCAGCCGTAGCCCTTCAGGTAAGCCTCTGAACGGCAATGTTGCGCGCCTTTGAGACTTGAAGGATTGCCCGACAGCTCCTTGTAGCCGAAGCTTGAGGCCACCAGGCGAATGCCGTACACATCGCGGGCCGGCACGCCCACTGAGCGGCACAGACCAACAAAAAGCGCGTTCAGGTCGGCGCATTTACCGCCCAGGTCGCCGGTTTCGAGCATGGTCTTGATGTCACCGACGCCGCAGCCGCGCACCTTGGGTTCGCGGTAGGTATTGGCAACGATCCAGTCGTAAATTTTCTGGGTTTTTTCGACGTCGGTTTTGGCGTTGCCGATAGCGGCCAGCGCGGTCTTGCGGACAATGCCGTCTGTCGGGATCAGCGTCGTCGGCTGCGTGAAATAACGCAGGGTGTCGGCACTTTCCGGCGCAGCGGTCTTTTGCGACCAGTCCAGGGCGCGGCCTTGGGTCTGTACGCGGCTGGTCAGCTCGACATAGGGTTTGGCTTCACTTGCCGGGAACTCCACGTACAGCAGTTTGGCGCCGTCCTTGCCGGCATGGGTGTATTGGGCCGTGCCGTTGCTGGAGAAACTGTTTTCCAGTGACCGCTGGTAGTCGCTGTTGACCGAGGGAATCGGCAGCCACACCTGAGTTGCCCCCTGGGGCTTGACGATGTCCACGCGAGTGGTCACGTCGAAGGTACGCCAGGCTCCGCTTTGCGGGGCGAAGTGGCTGCGGACCGGGGCCGTAGCAGGGGACTGGGCATGACTCAAACCGGGCAGAGCGCCTGCCAGTGCAACTGCAGCGGAATTTTTAAGGAAGGTACGGCGTACGGTGGTCATAAAAGAACTCCGGGTAAGGAAAGGGTAACGTGCACCGCGGCATAAAAAGGTGCCCAGGGATGTTGCCGTAAAAGATGTCTGCCCTGCAATTATCGTCGCAGTACTAGGTCTTCTGCAGCGCGTCTATGAGTTTGCCTGCAGCGCCGCTGGTCCAGTCCACCTCGCCCTTGATGCGCTGCCGCGGCCTGCCGCGCGCATCCAGCGTCAGCGTCGTCGGGAAGACCTTCACGCCCCAGCGGGCGGCGACTGTGCCAGTGCTGTCCAGCAACACCGGCAGGCTGACACCCGTGGTTTTTGCAAACTGAAGGGCGCGCGCGGCCGATTCCTTGAAATTGATGGTCAGGACCAACAGCTTTTCGGGGCCATACAGGTCGGCGACCTGCTGCAGCGTCGGCATTTCAGCGCGGCAGGGCTCGCACCAGCTGGCCCAAAAATTAAGCATCACAGCGCGTCCCTGGAGATCGGCCAGTTGCCAGGTCTTGCCGGTGATGTCAATCAGGCCGGTCCAGGCCACCGGCCCGGCCCAAGGGGTAACCTCATAGGCCGGCCCGGTCAATCCCTGGCCCCGGGCTTGCGGCAGCACGGCGCCTGCGGCCGTGGCGGCGAAAGCGGCTGCCAGCAGGGATCGACGCGAAATGGAATCTGCAGGCATAAATACGATTGAAGTGTGACAAGAAAGCGGTTTAAAAACTGCAGGGAAAGCTCGGACAACTGCTGCTCGACAGCCTAACAGAGAGTTGCTGCGCCATGAAAAAGATGGAAGGAAACCCCGCACCACCTGCCCCATCGCTTACAGGCAGTTGCATTTAAAGCGATTCGGTCCTACAAACTCAACTGGCAAACCGTTTTCAAATCTGCTTATTACAAATAAAGCTCAGCCATCTTGAACCTCCCCCTCAATATTTCGGGCTTGTCCCTCCCCCTGCTGCCGGTATCGCCGCAGTTCATCAATCTCTGCGGCGAACCCGCAACGGGCCAGGCCTCCGGGCCGCTGAAGGAGTTGACGGATGGGCTGACCGCAACGACAGCGAGCATCAACCCGAAGTTTTTCTATGACGAGTTGGGCTCGCGCCTGTTTGAAGCCATCACCGGCTTGCAGGAGTACTACCCGACCCGCACCGAGGCAGGCATTTTTGATGCGTCTTATGCACAGATTGGGGCAACGCTGGCTGAAACCGGCATCCGCCATCCCTGCCTGATTGACCTGGGCGCCGGCAACTGCGCAAAGGCCAGCGCGCTGATGCAGCACCTGACGCCGCGCCAGTACGTGCCGGTCGATATTTCGGTCGAATTTTTGAGGGCCTCTGCCACGCAGGTTCAAAACACCTTCCCGGCGCTGGACATCGTCGGTCTGGGCATGGATTTTTCTAAAGGCCTTGCCCTGCCCCGCGAAGTGCAGTCGCAGGAGCGGGTATTTTTCTACCCTGGCTCCAGCCTCGGCAACTTTCATCCGGCACAGGCACTGGAATTTTTGCAGCACATTGCCGACCCTGCCCAGGGCAAGGCACGCGGCTTGTTGCTGGGCATTGACCTGGTCAAGGACAGCGCCACGCTGGAGGCGGCCTACGACGACGCGCTGGGCGTGACGGCAGCCTTCAATAAAAACATGCTGCTGAATGTCAATTCGCTAATCAATTCAGATTTTGATGTTCGCCAGTGGAGGCATGTGGCGCTGTTCAATACCGAACGCTCACGCATTGAAATGCACCTGCAAGCGTGCTGCAATTTGACGGTACGCTGGCCCGACCATGAAAGGCGCTTTACCCCAGGTGAGCGCATCCACACCGAAAGCTCCTACAAGTACACGCTGCAGGGCATGACCGATTTGCTCCGGCAAGCCGGCTTCAACCATGTCGAGCACTGGACGGACGCACAAGGCTGGTTTGGCGTGTTCTGGGCAGCAGTTTGATGGTCCCGGCCTGAAAAAGTGGCCACATAAGCCCTTCGCCCCTGGATTATGGTCACATGTTGCTACTTTTTTGATAGCGTTCAGTGTGCCAAAGCGGTCTTCAGGACTTCACGCAGGCGCGTGTAGGCCTGCTCTCTTGCTGCCGGATTTGCGCCTGCATGAACGCCCTGCCCGGGCTTCACACCGTTGGGTACATCGGTGCGCAAGTGCACAGCACCCGTGGGATTGTCAAAGTCATGGTAGCTGTCGGCATAGAGGTTCACTTCTGCGCCAACCGCCTTGCCCAGCAACATGCAGGGACCGGGCGGCGTCCAGTCGTCTTTCTCGCCCAGCATCAGCACCAGTGGCGCATCGGGCCTGTAGCCGGCCTTCAGTGACGCAGCGCAGTCCGGGTAAAACGCCACCGCGACAGCGGGTTTGGCACGTTGACCGCGCACGTCGGCATGGCTGGCGTCGGTCGCTGCCAGCACTGCGCTGCCGCCGTGTGACCAGCCCAGCAAGGCCAGCCGCCCCGTTTGAGCCCACGGCTGGGCAGCCACCCAGGCCATGGCAGCGAGCGCATCAGCACGGCGCTGGGTCTGCGTCAGGTTGCGCGATGCATTTTTCTGGGTACACAACGCCGTTTCGCCGCGCGGCGTGAAGCTGTCGGGGAAAACCACCGCATAACCCTCGGCCAACAGCATGTCGGCCATGGCCTGGTGCCGTGCACTCAACTGGCCTTTGCGCGAGCCGACGCTGGTGTAGAGACCGCCGCAGCCGTGCAGGGCAACAACGGTGCCCACGGCGCCCTGTACGGCGGGCCTGAAGACCACCGCGCTGAT
>JANYFF010000440.1 GCA_025362825.1 Polaromonas sp.
TGGTCAAGATCAGGCTCCAAAGTTGTTTTCGAGAAATCCGTTTTTCTTGGTGACGCGGTCTAGCTCGAGCAGGGTTTCCAGCAATGCTTTCATGTGCTTGAGGGGCACGGCATTGGGCCCGTCGCTCATAGCTTTTGCGGGATTCGGATGGGTTTCCATAAAGAGGCCAGCCACGCCGACGGCAACCGCAGCGCGTGCCAGCACCGGTACCATTTCACGCTGGCCACCGCTGCTGGTGCCCTGCGCATTTCCAGCGCCCGGCAACTGAACGGAATGTGTCGCATCAAACACTACCGGCGCGTGCGTTTCACGCATGATGGCCAGGCTGCGCATGTCGGACACCAGGTTGTTGTAGCCAAAGCTGGCGCCGCGCTCGCAGGCCATGAAGCGGTCTTCGCTGAGCCCTTTTTCACGCGCTGCGGCCCGTGCCTTGTCGATAACATTTTTCATGTCACCCGGGGCAAGAAACTGACCTTTTTTGATGTTGACGGGTTTGCCGGACTGGGCCACCGCCTGGATGAAATCCGTCTGGCGGCACAGGAAAGCCGGCGTCTGCAACACGTCAACCACTGCGGCTACTGCAGCAATGTCGGTTTCCGAGTGCACGTCGGTCAGTATGGAAACCCCGAGTTCACGTTTGACCTTTGCTAGGATTTCAAGGCCTTTTTGCATGCCTGGGCCGCGAAACGTGGTGCCGCTGGAGCGGTTGGCCTTGTCGTAACTCGATTTAAAAATGAACGGTATGCCGAGGCTTGAGGTGATTTCTTTCAGGGTACCTGCCGTGTCCATCTGCAGTTGCTCGGACTCGATGACGCAAGGCCCGGCAATGAGAAAAAAAGGTTGATCGAGTCCGATCCTGAAGCCGCACAGGTCCATGTCAGGCCACGACTTTCAGCGACTTGCCTTCGACCTGGTGGTCCAGTGCAGCCTTGATGTAGGCGTTGAACAGGGGATGGCCTGCCCACGGTGTGGACTTGAATTCAGGGTGGAACTGCACACCCACAAACCAGGGGTGGACAGTCTGCGGCAACTCGACGATTTCAGTGAGCTGCTCGCGCTGCGTCAACGCTGAAATGACCAGGCCGGACTTGCGTAGGATGTCTAGGTAGTGGACGTTGGCTTCATAGCGGTGGCGATGGCGCTCGGTAACCACATCGCCGTAAATCTTGTGCGCCAGCGTACCCCGGGTGACGTCGGAGCTCTGCGCACCCAGCCGCATGGTGCCGCCCATGTCGGATTGCGCATCGCGTGTCTTGATGGTTCCATCGGCATCTTTCCATTCGGCGATCAATGCGATCACCGGGTGTGGCGTAAGCGGCGCAAACTCGGTGCTGTTTGCGTCTTTCAGGCCGGCAACATGGCGTGCGAATTCGATGGTTGCGACCTGCATGCCCAGGCAGATACCGAGGTAGGGCACCTTGTTCTCGCGGGCGTAGCGGGCGGCGCAGATCTTGCCTTCCACCCCGCGCACGCCAAAGCCGCCAGGCACCAGGATGCCGTCGAACTTGGCCAGCCGCGAGACGTTGTTGTCCGTAATGGTTTCAGAGTCTATGTACTCGATGCGGACCTTTGCATGGTTCTTCATGCCGGCATGCTTGAGCGCTTCGTTCAAGGATTTGTAGCTATCACTCAATTCCACATACTTGCCAACCATGGCAATGCTGACCTCGTTTTGCGGGTGTTCGGTTTCGTAGACCAAATCGTCCCAGCGCTTGAGATTGGCCGGTGGGGTGTTCAGACGCAGCTTGTCGCAAATCAGGCCATCAAGTCCTTGCTGGTGCAGCATGCGCGGCACCTTGTAGATGGTGTCCACATCCCACATCGAAATCACGCCCCATTCAGGGACGTTTGAGAACAGCGAAATCTTTTCGCGCTCTTCCTTCGGAATCGGACGGTCTGCACGGCACAGCAAGACGTCGGCCTGGATACCGATTTCGCGCAGCTGTTTTGCAGTGTGCTGGGTTGGCTTTGTTTTCAGTTCGCCGGCCGCTGCAATCCACGGCACGTAGCTCAGGTGGACAAATGCAGTGTTGTTGGGACCCAGCCGCAAGCTCATTTGGCGCACGGCCTCCAGAAAGGGCAGTGACTCGATATCGCCCACCGTGCCGCCAATTTCAACGATGGCGACATCGACGGCCTCTGGCGTGTCAAAACCAGCGCCGCGTTTGACGAAGTCCTGGATTTCATTGGTCACGTGCGGAATGACCTGAACGGTTTTACCGAGATAGTCACCGCGGCGTTCCTTTTCAAGCACGCTCTTGTAGATCTGGCCGGTGGTGAAGTTGTTTGCCTTTTTCATGCGCGTTTCGATGAAACGTTCATAGTGGCCGAGGTCAAGATCGGTTTCGGCGCCGTCATCGGTGACAAATACCTCGCCGTGTTGGAAAGGCGACATGGTGCCCGGGTCCACGTTAAGGTACGGGTCCAGCTTTATCAGGGTGACTTTTAGGCCGCGGGATTCAAGGAGTGCGGCGAGGGAGGCTGAGGCGATTCCCTTGCCCAGGGAAGACACCACACCGCCGGTGACGAAGACAAATTTGGTCATGTCAGATACGAACTGCAAGTCCGCAGAGGTGGGAAATGAAGATTATAGGCGGTGACGTTCAGGCCAACAGCGAAGGCGCACAAGCTGATACATTGCCAACCATGACAAAT